>CAJXEU010000017.1 GCA_913052525.1 uncultured Actinomycetes bacterium | reverse complement strand
TACCGAGACTAAAGTTGTTTCATAAATAGTTGACTGAAATCGTTGAACGAATCTTCTACACCAGCAAGTCGAAGAAGATGCCAACTGATGGCAAGATTGCTGGACACAATCGGTTTCCCTAACTCTTGTTCAAGAGCAGCAACGATGCCAAACGAACGAAGACTGGTACAGGAAACAAAAACAGCTTCACAATCGCTATTTGCAAGATCACGGACACCAGCGGCTACAGAATCCTCTGAAATACGAGCCACCACATAGTCGCTCGGCTCAAGAAAAGAAGCGACCTTTTTGACTTCTAACCCAGCGCTAGTAAAAAAATTAATTATCGGAGCGGTCACTTCAGCGGTATAAGGAGTCAAAACCGCTATACGTTTTACCTCTAAGGCTCGAAAAGAAGCCACCGCAGCAGTTATTGGATTACTACAAGGAATCCCCGGATGCGAACCCTGTATAGCTGCAGCAACGGCTTCTTCACCGATAAGGGTCGCCGCAGAAGTACAACAGTAACCAATGGCGTCAAAAGAGAACTCTTGTGGAAGAAGCGACGCCGCGACCGGCAATCGTTGTTTCATGTCTGTGAGTGTCGAAGGAGTAACTTCAGAGTCGTTGGGTATACGTGAGTGATACCAATCAACACCCGGAATACGAATTTGGCGCATCTCGGCCTCGACTGTCTGATCGGTTTCAAGAACTATCAATCCAATGCGCGCTTGGTACCCGAACCCTTCATCGGTTTCGAAATAAACTTTTTCAGGCAACATGTACTAGATGCCTGTGGAAGCTTTTGCTTGCTGATCAAAAAAAGAAGCAGTGGTCGGATACTCGGGGAAAGTCATTGCATATTCGGAGCATCTCACGCGACTAGTGGCGACACCTCTAACTAACTCTCCTGACATACGGCTAGGAATATGGTTCCTGTCTAAGGGCTTCGAGTCTTCAGACCGATATTCAAGAATAAAAAGTGTTCGAGGAGAAGAGGAAAGATTAGGTCCAGACCCATGCAACGTACGGGTATGCATCAAGCACGCCGATCCAGCTGGACCAGTGATTAAAGCGGGTTCAGTACAGTATTCTTCCATTTCTTCTCCACTGATGGCTCCAGTGAAAACTCCGTCCTGCCAATGCTCAAAAATAGGGCCTCGATGACTTCCAGGAATTATTTGCAACGGTCCATTGTCTAAAGTTACGTCATCAATATTGATTAAAACCGTGATTATGTCATCGTTTGAGTGGGGTTGATAAAGGAAGTCTTGATGAAAATCAACTTTAGTTCCAGAATCGGGTTGTTTAGCATTAATTTTGCAATTGTTAAATTCAACATTCGGACCAATGAGTTGAGCAACAGCATCAACGACGCTAGCGGTACGCATTATGTCCAAACATGCATTTGAGACTTCAACTGGAGAAGTAACACGCCGTAAAGCAGGAGATTCTGCACTATGCCCGGGTTGAAGATCAAATCTTGCCCGACCATCAAGAATCTCCCCATATGGCTCAGTGTGACTTTTACTTTCCTCTAGCCATGCGTCAACGTCGTCTCGCACTCCGCCAAGTTGCTCTTTAGAAATAGCGTTCTCAAGACAAACAAATCCATCAGTCCAGAACTGTTGGATTTCAATATCACCTAAGGGAAATTCACCCATTGCGTAACCTCCTAGATTTCTGTTAAGTACAGAATATCGGAAGTTTAGATTCAGGAAACTATTACCTCCACAAGAGGACTTTAGTCCTCCAGTTATGAAGGTATTTAATGACGGAAGAATCAGGGCCACGCCTGATTGCGGTCAGATTATTGGTAAATCAGGGGCAGCTCGTCTGCTTAACAATTCTGCGCCGTCGGCTCTAACTACCAAATTTTCTTCATGCACCATAACTTTTCCGGACGCCCATTGAAGCCCGGGTTCTAAAGTCAAAACCATATTTTCTACAACAAGGGTCTCGTCTTCTACTGTGTGAGAAGGCCATTCTGTTACTTGCATCCCAAGCCCATGCCCCATGCGCCCGACATCGTTGCCTAAAGAGCCGTTCTTTATGAGAACTTCGTTCATTGTATTAAATATTTGAGTTGTTGTAGCTCCAGGTTTCACAGTTTCTAATCCGGCTTCAGTAGCTTCCCAGACAGCACGGTAAGCATCTTTGGCGTCTTGAGTTGCTGAGGTAAAAGCAAAGTTACGATCAAAATCACTGAAATATCCGTCAAAAGTGGAACCAGTATCAAAGATCAGAAGATCGCCATCGTTGATGATTCGATCTGATGGTTGGCGAATAATGTCATTAATGCCGCCGGGTCCAGTTGCTCCCACGAGGTAAGGAACATCGTCCGCTCCTTGAGTCAAGATTTCCGAACGAAAAGTAGCAAAAGCTTGCCGTTCAGTCATGCCGGTGTTGAGTATCTCCGGAAGAGCATCAAATGCGTCAGAAACAATACTGCAGATGTGTTGATGCTTAGAAATTTCTGCCTCTGATTTGACCATTCGTAAAGATCGAATAATTTCCGTTGAATCAACAAACCCACCAAAAGTTGAACACACTTTCTCATAATCGTTTAAAGGCATCCGCACATGAGTTTCTGGACCCATCGGAAGACCAATACGGCCTTGTTGCCCAGCGACCTCTCGCAAGCAATCAATAAGAAGAGTGACTCCATCATCTAGGGGCTGTGGAGCAGGCCACGTCCGAACGTCATCAATCCAAGTAGAAGACATAGAGGAAGCACCAATACTAGGTATAACCGCAATTGGTTTACCTGAAGAAGGGACAACAACAAACCAAGGCCGAGTTGGGCTTTGCCAAAAAGGAGTATGAAAACCCGTAAAGTAACGCACTTCAGGCTCTGTACAGACCCAAAGAGCATCAAGGCCGCATTCCGCCATCATTGTTTGACAACGAAGAGTTCGATTCTCAAATTCTTCGTCCAGAAAGCCCCGTTGAACAGTATTTCCCATACCTCATCTTAACTACTCTCTACCCAGTACGAGATGACTGCTAAAAGCAACAGACTTATCTAGTATGGGTTGATGACCGACGAGGCACTTGAAGACTTTCCCCTGACTGAAGTTCGAAAAGACACCCCCGGCGTCAACGAAGTCATTCATTTCAATAATTGTGGTAGCGCTCTTCCCCCTACACCAGTTTTAGAAACTGTTATTAGCCATTTACAACGCGAAGCCACTATCGGCGGCTATGAAGCCGCAGATGAAGCCCAAAACCGTCTTCAAAACGTGTATTCCTCAGCGGCAAGGCTCATTGGGGCGAAACCTGAAGAAATAGCAGTGGTAGAAAACGCCACTCGAGCATGGGATATGGCGGTTTATGGCTACAAGTTCAGAGTTGGAGATCGTGTCTTACTATGCCGAGCAGAATATGTAAGCAATGTCATCGCTCTACTGCACCTAAAAAAACGCTACCAAATAGAAATCGTTCTTATAGAAGATGACGAATACGGACAGATTGATTCAAATCACCTCGAAGAAGAATTAAAGAAAGGCGCAGCCATGGTGACATTGACACATATACCGACCAGTGGCGGCTTGATAAATCCCGCTAAAGAGGTAGGAACTCTTTGCACCGCCTATGACACTTTCTTTGTGCTTGATGCCTGTCAATCTATTGGACAAGTACCGATCGACGTTAACGACATAGGTTGCGATGTTCTTTCAGCTACTAGCCGTAAATATCTTCGCGGTCCAAGAGGAGTAGGTTTCCTGTACGTAAAAAATTCAGCACTAGAGGAAATCGAACCACCATTTCTAGATCTTCATGCAGCAACTTGGACCGACGATAACGAATACGTGATCAATGCTGGAGCAAAGCGTTTTGAGAATTGGGAAACTAATTTCGCTGGAAAACTTGGACTAGGTGCAGCGATAGATTATGCATTGGATCTTTCAATTGAAAGAACTTCACTTCGACTTAAAAAACTTGCAGAAACATTGCGATCAAAATTGGCAAACATAGATCGT
Source organism: uncultured Actinomycetes bacterium (assembly GCA_913052525.1). GTDB lineage: Bacteria > Actinomycetota > Acidimicrobiia > Acidimicrobiales > MedAcidi-G1 > MedAcidi-G2B. Next base: position 7,922 of record CAJXEU010000017.1, on the reverse strand, counting down.
GTATCTGTACATGACCAAGGCCAAAATAAAGGAGGGATTACAACCTTTAGCTTTGAAGGCTTAGAAGGAGAAGTGGTTAGCCGTAAATTAGGTGAACAGAAAATCAACACTTCGACCACATCATCTGGTGCCGCTCGCTACGACTTGGACTATCGAGGGATACCTACCGTTGTACGTGCTTCAACGCATTACTACAACACGGAAGAGGAGATCGACACTTTCGTAGCCGCAGTAGCGAAATTAGGGAAATGATTGGCACGAACCTGCTTGTGTTAAAATAGTTTTGAAAGGAAGTTTAAAATGCCTGATTTTTCAGAAGAAGTTCTTGTCGAAACCCTCAATGAAATACTCGAAGCAGAGTTGTCTGGGGTTGTTCGCTACACGCACTATTCCTTAATGATTGCGGGACCGCATCGCATCCCTTTGGTTGATTTCATGAAAGGTCAGGCAGTCGAATCTTTAGATCATGCTCAACAGGTTGGTGAGATACTCACAGGTTTCGGTGGACATCCCTCAACTCAAATAGCAACCGTTGAAGAAACATTCGAACATGGCATAGGAAAAATTCTTCAAGAGAGTGTCGACCATGAACGACACACCATTGGTCTTTACCAGAACTTGCTTTCTTTAGTAGAAGGCCATTCAGTCTTCTTGGAAGAATTTTCTCGTAACCAAATTTCCATTGAAGAACAACACCAACTCGAACTGCAAAAAATGTTACGAGATTTTGTTTAATCAGAGTTAATTCTGTTTACCATTCTTTACATGTCGCGTGGATAAAGCGTTTCAGTGTGACCATCTACTGAAAGTAATTGGCCGTTAATTGAGCGACCATGATCGCTGGTCAGATAAAGAATGAGGTCCGCTATTTCATCAGGATCTTGGAATCTCCCCATCGACACCCCTCTGGTATACATACGACGAACATCTTCTACTTCTAAATCATCTGTTTCTGCATGAGCAGCAATAACACGATCCATTCTTGGTCCATTAATTGAACCTGGAGCGATCGCGTTAACCCTTACCCCGTGTGGGCCTAATTCCATAGCGAGGGTCTTGGTTAAACCGACAATTGCAAACTTTGCAGCAACATAAGGGGCTCTAAGTGGCATCCCAAGAAAACCGGCTGTCGAAGACAAATTGATGATCACACCGTCGTTTGTCTTTTTCATCGCTGAAGCCACACGCCGGGAGCAAAAGAACATCGCATCAAGATTAGTTCGTAAACATGTCTGCCAATCCTCAGTAGAAATATCTTCTATCGCTGCAGTAGGGCCACTGATTCCTGCATTATTAATCAGTATGTCAATTCCATCTTTGACAATGTTTAGTAACCAACCATCAACTAAATCCGGATCAGACACATCAACCACTGTTCCTGTTAATCCGGACGGAAGGCTGTTAATGGCTTCAGGGTCTATATCGCATACGTAGACGTCAGCACCAGCATCTTTTAACGTTTCAGCGATAACAAGACCTAAACCGTTAGCTCCGGCGGTAACAGCGGCTCTCTTGCCGGTTAAATCAGTATTGAGCATTTTGATCTCCTGAAGTTTTCTTACCTAGGCCCAATAATGGTCTAAGAGAAGAATCTTCACTAAGCAAATTAGGCAAATTTTTATTCACTGAAGCAACCAAAATAAGCGCCGCACCTGACATGAAAAGTCCTCCGACGACATCTAGCGGCCAGTGTTCAAGTTCACTCACACGACTCCAACAAGTCAAAATAACAATTACGACAAAAAAGAAACCGGTCAACTTTGATACACGCAGTGAAACATTTGCAGCAGAGAGGATCCATATGGTTCCAAAAATAAGGACACTAAATATGACGTGACCGCTGGGATAGCTGCCATTACCGAAAGAATATTCAATCCATTCGCCATCAGAAGTTGGTCTTGGGCGATGCACGAGGTCACCTATTCGAGTTAAGGAAGTAAATGCACCTGCTAAACCAAGAATCACAGCCGAGTAACGGCCCCAAAAACACCAAACAAAGAGAACGAGAAAAATGAAAACAATGGGGGCTGCTATATCGGTGAGTAACGGATCGCTGATTTCAGCAAAAAAATCAATAAAAGTAGGTGTATTTCGGCTCATCCAGCGTGTAACTGCTGCTTCCCCATATACGGGGTTTTCACCTCTTGCTAAAAATGTGCAGACAAGAGAAAATGTTGCTAAAAGAAGGAAGCTTATTAAGGGAAAGTACAACAATCGGAGCTTCGAAGATTTTTCGACCATCAAGTTTTTACCCATGATTAATGTTCCGAAAAGTAAGGTTTATTCTTTCAGTAATGCTTTGCTTAATTTTAGGAATCTGATGTTCCCAGAATTTTTGTGTTCCACCGCTCATAACCATTAGATCTCCGTGATGTAGATCTAATGAAACCACCGCTCTTGGTTCGTATTTATGTCGAAGTTGAAAACGTCTCGTTTGACCAAAACTTACTGATCCAATGACTGGGTTCTCACCGAGCTCAAATTCATCATCAGCATGCCAAGCAACACCATCTTGTCCATCTCTATAGCGATTCGCTAAAACAGAATTGAAAGAAGCACGAGCAATAGCCGTAACATCATTACGTATCTCATCAAGGACAGGAATCCAAGGCTTAGGTTTATGGGTCAGCCCTGAATAGGTATATGAGGCCTCTTTGTCCCCATACCAAGCAGTTTCACGCGGCTCAAGATGTTTCTTGCCAAAAACTATGAGCTCTTCTTGCTTCCAAGAAACAGATTTGAGCCTTTTAAGGTATGCGCTTGCGATTAAAGGAGAGAAATACTGTCGATGGATTACAATAGACGCGTCTTGAAGATTTAACTCTCCTTCAACCTCCCACAGTCTTCCTTGCATTTCTAGAGACTATCTAACGGATAAAAGCCAACTATGTTTCTAAGTTCCTGAACACATTAAAGTACTTTCTATCTATTGACCTAATGGCGACAAACTTCAGACTTGAAAGGGCAGGAAGTGGCAGGCACGTACGAAACTAATAGTACGATTCAATCGTTTGAAGCTGACTCTAAGAATACTGATGATGCGCGTGAGGCACTAAAAAAAGATGGAGTGGTTTGCCTTCGGACAGCACTAGACACCTCTTGGCTTTCCGTCATTGAAGATGGAATAGTTGATGCACTAACTGGAGCAAGTGCCGACTTAGAGGTAGTCAAACGAGAAGGAGATGAGGGCCGGTTTTCTTTTAGCTCCGGGGCGTGGCGAAGCGTGAAACCCTTTCAACGGTTCATCTTCGATTCTCCTCTCGCTGATTTGGTATGGCCATTACTAGACAGCTCAACTCTTACTCTCTTCTACGACTTTTTATTAATAAAAGAACCACATAGCGATAGTGCTTTAACACCATGGCATCAGGATCACTCCTACTATCCACTTGATGGCACAAAGGTTGTGAACAGCTGGGTTGCGTTAGATCACATTCCACTTGAATCAGCGCTACGGTTTCTCGCAGGGTCACACAGTTCATCCATGCTTTATCGCGCAGTCAACTTTGATGATCCAAATACCAGTTATCGGCATGCCCGTTCTGATCTTCCTCTTCCACCCGTTATTGAAGATGGCCTGATATTAGCAACAGAGTTACAACCGGGAGACATGCTCGTCTGGTGGTCGCATACTCTGCATTGCGCCCCAGGGAACCGACTTCCACGCAGACGAGCCGCTTTTTCGGTTAATTGGGTAGGTGATGACGTTACATACAACGGGCAGCCCGCATTAGAGACCTATATCGATTCATCACTTGTAACAGGGGGCTCTGTTATTAGTGAAAAGTTTCCTGTTGTGCGTCAGACGAACACTCCAAATAACTAGATATGAGATTTTAGGACTCAAAATTGTTGAAATGCTTGTTCGTTACTTATAAACAAGGCAGAATTTTGGAAATCAGGAGAAGACATGAAGCCAAACACGGAATCTGAATTCGAAGAGATATTCAATATAGATGAGTATCCGATACAGAGTTTCCAATCCTCTATACGTTCTGAACTAATTTTCGAAGTACGACGACAAATGAGTGAATTAGGATGTTGCCGCATCTCTAACTTCATTCGTTCGGAAACAGTTATACAGATGGCTGAAGAGGCACGAAGTTTACATGAAAAAACTTTCTGGTCGACACTCGAACAAAACCCATATGCATCTGAAGATGATGAAACTTTTCCTAAAGGACACCCGAGAAGATTTTTCTCACTTCGTAGTAATGGATTTATATGTTCAGATTTACTTCCGGCTAATTCTCTACTGAATCAGCTCTACGCTTCAGATGTGCTGACTCATTTTGTCTGGGAATGCCTTGAAGTTGACCGTCCGCTTTACCGATACGCAGACCCGTTGGCCAGTCACCCTTACTCGGTTATGGAACCAGAGAGTGAATTTCCTTGGCATTTTGATGGAAATGAATTCACTATCTCTGTATTAGTCCAGCAAGCAGACCTGGGAGGAATCTTTGAGTACGTCCCTGATATAAGAAGCCCTGGACAAGAAAACTATGAAAAGGTAGAAGCCATTCTCCACGGAGGAGAAGAAGGGGTGCGCCGCTTGGATCTAAACCCTGGAGATCTCCAACTTTTTAAAGGCAGATATTCGATGCATAGAGTTACCAAAATAGAAGGGGCAACGACGCGCTATATCGCTTTACCCTCATATGTTTACGATCCGTACCGGATGAATCAGCCACATCACTCGATCAACTATTACGGACGAGCAACAGAAGCACACTACGAACGATCAAAAGTGCTGGTAGATGGTCTGACAGATTAATCAAAAGATCTTCTGAAACACACAAAAACACGGTAAAGATGAATAATCAAATCACGAGATGTCTGCTGAAATCGGGACTATCGTCCCACGTTTATCGCTAAAAAGTTTGAGACACTTAATTACCGACAGCAAAAGATCTGTTTAACAGGTAAACGAGAAGAGAGTGCGATGACTGGTATTGAAACAACAGCAATTCTTGGAGAGATCGTGGATAGGCACCCATCCTTGGCCCGCGAATTAGAACGATTGAAACTAGATTATTGCTGCGGAGGTCAACAGACCCTTACCGAAGCCTGCGAAAATCAGGGGCTAGACCCAAGCACTATTGTCGTCGAGTTGACTAGATTGACTACCACAGAATCACCAGGCGACTGGACCAAGTTTGATTTGTTGGAACTCATAGATCATCTTGAGACAACTCATCATCAATATTTAAAGAAAGAATTACCTCGCCTTTCGTCTCTTACTAAAAAAGTTCAAGACGCCCATGGATCAAATCATCCGGAACTTTCCGAAGTTGCGGCAGTGTTTCAACGACTTCATGAAGATATGGACCCTCATCTCATGAAAGAAGAAAGAGTTCTCTTCCCGATGGTTAAAGAACTAGCCGCAGCAAACTCGCGCCCCATGTTTCACTGTGGATCTGTAGCTAACCCTATTTCAGTGATGCTAATTGAGCATGATCAGGCAGGAGCTCTTCTAGATCAACTCGTTGCCCTTACCGACAATTTTCGTGTACCAACTGACGGATGCGCTTCTTTCAAGGCTTGTTATGAAGGACTCGCTGAACTAAATACTGACACCAGAATGCATATTCATAAGGAAAACAATGTTCTTTTCCCTGCAGTGGTAACTCTCGAAAATCAATTACCTACCTTCGTAGACTAATCTCAGGGAGAGCCAAAGCAGATTTACTTATTTAGCCAGTTAATGGTCAAAACTGTGCGACCTCAAAAGGCAAGAAACAATGACTTATTTCAGCCACGTTTCGTTCTCTCATACAACGATAAGAGTCGGATAGTGGCCACTCCACAATTGACCGAGTCTGAACTATTTATTTGGTAGTGAGTATTTAATTGAACGTCCTCTCCAATGAACTGAGTTGCCCGTAGGTGTTTATAACCGCGACTGTATTTCAGAACTCGTTAAATGTGGGGGAGCGTAAGACGTTTTGGTTGAAACAATCCTAACTGTTTAAGAAGTTAGTTCTTTCCGAAGTTCCATCATGGCTGCAAAGTCTCCGACTGGTTGAACTCTTGCAGTACCGACATTAAAGACGGGGAATAATCCAGAAAAAATTTGTGCAGTGTCATCAGCATCAACTACAAAGAAGAACTGGTGACCAGGAGGATCAACCCAGGCTCCAAGAACTTCATTAACGCTCTCTTTTAGAGTGTCCACGACTATAGCGAAGGTTTTAGACATAACTTCGTCGTCGTGGGCAGGGCAAGTATGTTCATCGTGCGTGTGTGTTATATGGAAAAGCATGGTTCTCTTTCTGTGACTTTCTTAGGTAAATAGAACATAGATTTTTCCCTAAAAATAAGCAAACCAGAGATGATTTCTAGTTCTCCTATATATAAGAACATCAAATTGGTGTAACTTGTTTCTGAAGGAAATATGGAGAAACTTGTTGGCTTAGAACGTTTGACTTACGAAAAAGAAGTCACCGCGCCTTTTACTGGACAGTTTGGTTACCGAACTCTTCTTAATTTGTTTTGGGCGATCGGCGGATTAGCGGGGTCAATTGTCCTCACCGTGAGTGAGACGCTCCCATTAGTAGTTGGAATGGCGCTTAGCGTCTTATTTATTCAAGCGTTTTATATGCCAATGCATGAAAGCGTTCACCACACACCATCTGGCGGAAACCTTAAATTATCTTGGCTTGATAATCTGATCGGTCAGATAAGCGGCTTTGTTCTTTGTGAAAGCTTCACCGGCCACGTAACGTCGCATTTGCTGCATCACACTTATGCAAACGGAGAAAAAGATCCGGATGTCTTAAATTCAGAAGGAACTCCATTACAGCTAGTTGGTCGAACCATTGCAGGAGCCGTGCTGTACTTACTGACTCCTTTTCTTGCATTTTTCCCATCTCTGGCCAGACTATTCCCTAAAAATATTAGGGTCCGTTTCGCTCAACGTGAAAAAATTCGGGGACCTGAAACGGCAAAAGTAGTCCAGATAGTCGCAACACTTCATGTTCTCCTCTTAATCATGGGAACAATCTTTGGTTACGGAAAAATTGTTTGGCTACTTTGGTATCTTCCTGCATGGATCGCTAGATACTGGTTAGTTCTCGTCTTCGCTTGGCTGCCGCATCGACCACATAAAGAAACCACTCGTTACAGAGACACAAGAGTATTTACTTTCACGGGAAGCACTTTCCTGATACGCGGCCATGATTATCACCTACTTCATCACTTATTTCCCCGAGTGCCGCATTACCACTTGCGGTCACTTTGGAAAGAGATGGCACCACATCTCGACGCACAGGGCGCACGAATTGAAGGCAGCGCCGCACGGCAGCTGCTGAATATACGAGAAACTAGTTCTTAACAGACTCTCTAAGCCGATTTAGAGTGGGTCGAAGAATAAGCGTGTAAGTGTCCGAAATAGCCTTTTCGCGATGCGCTTGGGCTTTCAAACGATCAGGGTCGGAAACCACCGCCATAAAAGCTCGTTTACTCGGATAATTGATAAATCGAATCTGGTCCCAATCTCTGCCATCGCCAAGAATTGTTCCTTCGACAGCAAAGAATCCAGAAACACTTACCCCGTGTTTAGCGGCTGCTTTTGCTGCTTCTGAGGAATAATTGTCCATATCTTCGGGGTTTTCGCCTAAATCGACAGATTCTTCATATTTCAATACATGAAGAACGATTACTTCCCCGTCTTCTTCGGTTGCCGGGTAGGGGACTTGATCAGCGTTGACGCTAGAAACTCCTTCTATCTGGGGTAATGGGGTTGGAAGTCCGCCCATAACGATTGTTGATTTCATTCCCGCTTCTTTATGAACATGTTTTTCTTGAAAGTCTTCACGCTGTTGCATTTCTATAAAGGACTTACGGGTCGGATATTTCACAATGGCGACACGGTCCCACAGCGGATCTTTTCCTAAAAGTTGCTCTTCAACTTCAGCGATAAA
>CAJXEU010000016.1 GCA_913052525.1 uncultured Actinomycetes bacterium | reverse complement strand
CGGGAACAAATGTGACCTAGACCTCACTAATATTACTTGGCGAAGAGTGCTTGATATTAATGAACGTGCTCTTCGAAATGTAATTGTTGGCTTAGGTGGACGCCTTGACGGAGTTCCCAGAGAAACCGGATTTGATATAACTGCTGCTTCTGAAGTTATGGCGGCTCTCGCTCTTTGCACATCTCTTCAAGACCTCCGAGTGCGAATGGGAAGAATAGTTGTGGGTTACGACAAATCTGGTAACCCGGTAACGGCTGAAGATTTAGAAGTCGCTGGAGCTATGACAGTTCTTTTACGTGAAGCAATAAAACCCAACCTGATGCAAACTCTTGAAGGTACCCCAGCTTTGGTTCATTGTGGTCCTTTCGGAAACATTGCAACTGGGAACTCTTCAATTGTTGCTGATCAAATTGGTATCCACACCGGAGACTTCCTCTTAACTGAAGCGGGGTTCGGAGCAGACATGGGAGCTGAACGTTTCTTCAATATTAAATGCCGATACTCAGGGATGAGTCCAGATGCCGCAGTGCTTGTAGCGACCGTACGCGGCCTCAAAGCACATTCAGGTAATCATAAAATCGTCGCAGGCAAGCCTTTACCTGATGCGATCCTTGAAGAAAATCCTGATGAGGTCCACGAAGGCGGAGCAAACCTAAGAAAACAACTTGAAAATATGCAGATCCACGGCGTATCTCCGGTCGTTGGCGTAAATGTATTTCCTGGCGACCATGAGGGAGACATTAAAGCTATTGAAGAAATTGCTGAAGAATACGGTGCTCGAGTGGCCACCACAACTCATTTTGCAGAAGGTGGAAAAGGAGCAGCACTGCTTGCAGAGGCAATAGCTGAAGCCGCAGAAGAACCTTCTGAATTTAAAGTTCTCTACCCTGATGAAATGCCACTAAGGGAAAAAATTCAAACAGTTGCTCAAAAAATATATGGCGCAGACGGGGTTGATTTCTCCACTCAAGCCAACAAGCAGATCGATACCTATGAAGCCAACGGGTTTGGGGACCTTCCAGTTTGTATAGCGAAAACGCATCTTTCAATCAGTTCAATCGCTTCCCTTAAAGGGGCTCCTACAGGGTGGACTCTTCCTGTCAGAGAGGTCCGCGCTTCAGTTGGAGCAGGCTTCGTTTACCCAATCTGTGGCGATATGAGAACTATGCCTGGCCTAGGAGCAAAACCTGCAGCCGCCTCAATTGACATTGATGAGTCTGGCGAGATAGTTGGACTTAGTTAGGTCTCGTTTCATGAATTCTTTATTCAGACCTCTTAGTTCCCCCGTAAATAAAGTTATTCAACAGCAGTTACTTGAAGGTATGACCTATGAACTCATACCACTTAAGAATGTCCATGATCAATCTGATTTTCTTCCAGCAAACTCAACTATGTCCGTAACTTGTTCGCCTGCGAAAACCATTGATGACACACTCGACCTTTGCGAAATTTTTTCTACAAAAGGCCATACCACCATCCCTCATTTCGCTGCTCGTATGGTTGAAAGCGAAGAACATATTGATCGAATAGTGAATCGGATAAAAGAACAAGGAATCCGAACAATTTTCATTATTGGAGGTGACGCTGACCAACGGGGACCCTTTTATGATGCGGCAAGCTTTCTTCGATCTCTTCTTGAAAGAAAACCAGATATAGATACTGTTGGAATAGGGTCTTATCCCGACGGTCATGCTGATATACCTGAGTCTTCACTAGATGAGGCTCTACTCGAAAAACAAGAACTCATTCTTGGAGCCGGATATGAGGGATACATTGCGACACAGATGTGTTTCGACGCCAATAAAATCGCTGAATGGCTAAGCAAAAAACGACAAGCAGGAATTTCTTTACCGTGTCACTTAGGGGTTCCTGGTGCTGTTGATACGAAGAGGTTGCTATCAATTTCTTTACGTCTAGGTATTGGGCATTCAACTAGTTTTCTGAAAAAAAATCGAACCACAGTTTTTCGCCTTTTATCTCCAGGAAAATATGATCCAAACAAATTATTGGCACCTCTATCCAATCAAGCGAATGAACTCAAAATCAAAGGGATCCACTGTTTTACTTTCAATTCAGTAGACACAACTGAAGAGTGGCGTAAAAAAGCATTAAAAAAGATCTCTTCTTGAACCCCGCCTAGCCTCAGAATCGCTTCTAGTTATACGCTCAACGTTATGACAGATTTAGATACACCTCCGATGTGGAATCCATTTGATAAAGAATTTGCCATTAACCCTTATCCCACTTATGCACGCTTACGGCAAGAGGATCCAATTCATCGCACCGCAAACAATCTTTTATTAGTTTCTCGTTACAACGATGCATTTCAAGTTCTCCGCGACCCCACTACGTCAATGCAGGGACGACGAGACGCTCAAACTGTGCCAGAACATATGCAACCCTTAGTGGAAAGAGCTGAAGGTCGTGGGCCTTCTCTTCTCGGTCTTGACCCGCCAGACCACACCCGTCTTAGAGGTTTAGTTCAACGTACTTTTACTCCAAGATCTATTTCACGCATGCGTAAACAAACCACAGCCATAGTTAATGACTTACTTGAAGAACTCGCAGAAGTTAAAGAGATAGATCTCATCAGCCAATATGCATTTGTTATCCCTTTTGCGGTAATCCATCAAATGCTTGGTTTGCCTGATACTGATATGACTATGGTAAGAGAGTGGTCTCAAGCCCTCAGTAAGACCCTTGAACCTTTCTTAACCCCAGAAGAAGTAAATGACGCCGTCACCGGTGGACTACATATGGATGAGTATCTTGGGGATGCTATAGCCCATAAAAGAAAGCATCCAAAAGACGACCTTCTTACTGCTCTTATTGAAGCCGAAGAAGAGGAAGACAGGCTTTCCGAAGATGAACTTCGCTCAATGACTGGCCTCTTGTTCATTGCTGGACATGAGACAACTGTCAACCTGATTGGGAACGGAACTCATGCTTTGTTGAATAATCCAGATCAACTTCAAATAATTCGAGAAGACGAGTCTGTAGACGGAACTATGGTTGAAGAGCTTCTCCGTTATGACAGCCCGGTTCAAAATTCCGGGAGAACACTCACCCAGGACACAATAGTTGGTGGAGTAGAAATTGCAGCTGGGGAAACGATACTTACCTCTCTTGGTAGCGCGAACCATGACGAAATTTTCTGGGGACCTACTGCCGGAGAACTAGACGTCAGACGAAAAGATGCTTCACGTCATCTTTCTTTCGGAAATGGGATTCATCACTGTTTAGGAGCAGCTTTAGCCAGAATGGAAGGAGAGATCGCTGTAGCTAGTTTGGCTCGACGTTTCCCTGATCTTGATTTCAACGGCGAACCGACTTATAACGGTCGAGTTATTCTTCGCGGTCGAGAAACTTTCCCTGTTAATTTAGGCTCGCCTGCTTGAGTTCTTCCCGAGAGGGGCAAGCCACTCTTGAAAAGAGAGCCCCAGCGAAGAACGTGCATGCCATAAATATCCATGCGTAACGAAATGACTCGAGTTGCCCCCGGTTTACTGTGGTGGATGCAATAGTCACGGCAATAGCAACTCCAGCGGCAAATCCTATTGAAGACCCTGTTCTAAGCGTTGCGCTTGCAGTAGCAAACCGATTCTCTGAAACAAGCTTCAATCCCATAGAGCTAAAGGTTGCAAATGAACATGCCACCGCGACACCGAGTAGCAGATGAGCAGGTAAAACCGAGGCAAGATAGTTGCTTTCATTCCCTACAGTGAGTAAAAGCCACGAAATGCTAAATGCCCCTGACAACCCACCAATAACTACAAGCGTTCTGTGCCCTACCTTGTCTGCAATAGAGCCCACTGGTCCACCTAAGATCGCCGCAAGGGAAGGCCCTGCTACCACTCCGAAACCTGCCGCCAAAGGAGACCACCCCCAAAGATCTTGAAGTAAGAGAGTATTGAAAAGAACAGTAGCTATGAATGCTGTTGAGAAAAGAGTTTGTCCCACTGCAGCAGACCAAAAAGCACGCAAACGAAACAAGTTGAGATCGAGTAGTGGATAGGGATGCACAGATGACCGGTAGACCAGAAGGCCTAATAGTAGAAGGCCTGCAATGAAAATTAATATTGTCACTAAAGAGGCATACCCCCACTCTGGTCCTTGAACAACACTTAGTAAAATCAGCGCTATCCCAAGTGTCCCCGCCGGAACTCCAACCAGATCAAACCGTCGTTCTGCATTTGGATCTTTCGATTCATTGACGAACCTAGGCGTGAGAACAAAGATCACCAATCCGATAGGTACGTTAACGAAAAAGATCCAACGCCAATTAAGTAAGTCAAGCAGGATTGCTCCCATCGTGGGACCAACTGCTGCACCAAGAGCGGCTGATGCCCCCCATATCCCAATCACAGTTGAATGCCGTGATGCAGGAAATTCTGGCAAAATCATCGAAAGCGAAGCAGGGCTTAGAATGGAAGACCCAATACCTTGCAGGACTCGTGCGGCTATTAAAAGTCCAGGAGTTGGAGCGATTCCAGAGAGAAATGACCCGAGCATAAAAACAGCGACACCAATCAAAAAGAATTTTCTTCGTCCGCGCTGATCGGCTAACCGTCCAGAAATAAGCAGAAAAGCACCTACCGCCACTGAGTAACCGGACAGAACCCAGGAGAGACCGGCAGCTGAAGCGCCTAAATCTCTTTTAATTGAAGGAAAAGCGACATTAACTATTGAGACATCTATGACCGTCAACAAAGATGCGAGTGTGGCGACGCTTAGAGCAAGCCAAGCTCGGCGTTCCACTTTTTGTGAAGGCGACAACTTGTCTTCTTGTGGCCTTTCACTCATCCCAAGAGACTAGGCGTTAATACTTCAAATTGGTCAGACGGGCTTATCGACGATAAACATAGCGTCTGGTTGATTCAGGCCATCCTGCCCAAACCTGATGCTTAAAAAATTGATAAGAGGGGCCAACTCCAAAAGCGAAAATCAGAGTACCAATTCCATATGAGCCGCCGAGTAAGACGCCACCTACGAATATGGCCGCTTCTATGACAGTTCTTGCTTTGGCAACCCCTTGCCCACGCTCAATCAAAGCGGTCATTAGTCCATCTCGTGGACCAACTCCTAAACCAGCTCCAAGATAAAACATAGAACCAAGTCCGACCACTATCGGAGAGGCACTTGTCATCATTAGACGAATGATGAACGATTCAGGTGTTTCTACAAATCTCATAACAAGATCAAGCACCAGTCCAATAATTACTACATTTGCTATTGTTGCCGGCCCTAAAGGTTGGCGGAAAAGAAATAAAAAAACAAGTAGGAGCACCCCTAGGGAAATGATGATGGTTCCGGGAGAACGGTTTAAGTGATTAGCTAAACCGTCGTGTAGGACGTCCCAAGGGCCTACACCTAGGTCTGCCAAAAATAGTAAAGCGAGCCCGCATCCAAAAATGACGAGCCCGCTCACCGTTGCTGCTCCCCTTTTCATAGTTTCTCTTTGTGGGAGAAACTTATAAATGAAGCGGGTAAGCATCATATGAACCTATAGGGCGGTCAGTTAAAAACTGACCGCCCTATTAATAAAGATGACTATTCGCCACCTTCGTTTAAGGTCACAGTAGCTCTGGTCCAATCGCTACCTGTAGTGCTAATGCCTTTGTCATCAAGAATGCCATTTGCTGCTTCAGCATATTCATTGGTGTAAGCACCATCACCTGGTGCGGCAGCAAGAATTCCTTCTGCTGTAGCTACATCAATAGTTTGAGCCCAAAGATCAGCATCAATCATTCCTACTCCACCTTCAGATGGCCATATGAGCGCATTAATTTCGTTCATTTGCCATGTTTGATGTGAAGCGCCAAGTGCTGAACCATTGTTCAATACATGTTCAACACATTCGGCTGCATTGTCTCTACAGTGAGCCCAGCCTTCAAGGGAAGCCGCTACGAAACGGGTGGTTATATCCGCATAAGCATCATCGGATGCTAGACGATCTCCGTCAGCCCAGATGGCGTCTTGAAGCATTGCTGTTCCTACGTCATTCCAGTTAATAACTGTCATGTCGTCGGCAGTGTAAAGTTCTCCCGTGTCTGGGTTCACTGCTTCTAAGACCTGTGCATATTCGTTATAAATCATGGCTTGAACGGCATCCATTTCACCTTCAAGTAAGCCCAGCATGTCAAAACCTTGTCCAACTAGGTTGAAGTCAGTAGCAGGATCTAGACCTGCACGATGAGCTCCAGCAAGGAGTTCGAACTCATTGCCCCAGCCCCAGTTACCGACAGTTTTTCCTGCTAAGTCAGCTGGTCCATTAATACCGGAATCCGCCCAAGAAACTTGGAGCGTTCCAGAGCGCTGGAATACTTGACCTACGTTCACTAAATTCATGCCTTCTTCAAGTGAGACAAGAACTTTAGGAACCCAAGAAATAGCAAAGTCTGCTGCTCCAGACGCAAGTTGTTGCTGAGGTACGATATCCACGCCACCTTCCATGATGGTTACATCAAGACAATAATTGTCATATATGCCTCCATCTTCGGCTGCGTAATAGCCAGCAAATTGTGCCTGAGCAAACCATTGCAATTGCAATGTCACGCTGTCAACAGAGTCACAGTCCCCTGTACCAACTGATGCTTCATCAGAACCACAACTGGTCATGAACAGTGTTACTGCTGTTAACAACGCAAAAGCTTGCATTGTTTTTTTCAGTTTCATTGTTTCTCCTTATTCTATTTTTTTGTTGTTTCTTCAAGTTGTACCGCCGATTTCCACGGGGTACTTACCCTCTCTATGAGAAGTGCTCCTACAAACAGTGATAGTCCAAAAGCGGACGCTACTGCAATAGCGGCCCACGCGACGTCATAGCGAGCCAATCCTGCATTCCAAGTAATAACATAGCCGACACGATCTTGTGGCCCTCCAAAATATTCAGCAACAATGGCAGCTATAACAGATAATGGAGCGACCACGCGGAGAGCATTGGCGAAAAATGGTAAGGCATTTGGTATACGGACCTCTCTTAATATTGTCCAATCTCCTGCTGCATAAGATCTCATAAGTTCAATCTCGTTAACATGTACTTCAGTTAATCCCTTTGCTGTATTGATGAAAACTGGGAAAAAGACCACTGTCGCGACTACTAACTGGTTACTTACAGAACCCGTGACTCCAAACCAGGCATTAAATATTGGCGCTAATGCAACAATTGGTGTCGCATTTATTGCTACAGCCAGCGGGGTGAGACCTTCATTAAAAAATCTAAATAAAGTTGCGAAAAAGGCGAATGCCACTCCAGTGACTATTCCGATCGCAAGACCTCCTAAAGAAATTTTTCCTGTTTCCCAACTGGCGTGACGTAACACTTCCCAATTTTCTAGAAGTTCAACCCATATAGATGAAGGCTTAGGTAAAAGGAATTCTTGTATTTTAAAAAGTACGACTGCGCTTTCCCAAAGCGCGAGTATTCCAATACCAATAACTACTGGGGGCCAAAGAACTGATGCTCGACTTTTGAAAGTGGCTAGATTCACTCTTGTTCCTCTACCGCTCGAAGTGCTTCGCGAATTTCTGTGGCTGCTGCAAAGAATTTGGGATCTTGCCGTGTGCTTTCAGTTCTCTGCCCTAAGTCAACGTCTATAACTGAGTGAACCTGTCCTGGGCGAGGAGAAAGAACGACTACACGATTTGAGAGAAAAGCAGCCTCAGGTATTGAGTGAGTCACAAACACCACCGTTGTACCGGTTTCTTCCCATATTCTCAATAACTCAATCTGCATATGTTCACGAGTCATTTCATCAAGAGCACCAAACGGTTCATCCATAAGAAGAAGTTTTGGTTTGAATGACAACGCTCTCGCAATAGAAACTCTTTGCTGCATGCCTCCAGATAGCTGCCGTGGGTAATAACCTCCAAAATCAGGGAGTTTTACAAGGTCAAGCATTTCTTGAGACCGGGTAGCTCGATCAGATTTGGACCAGCCATGCAGTTCAAGAGGCAATTCAATGTTGGCAGAAACTCTACGCCAATCAAATAAGCCGGCGTGTTGAAATACCATGCCATAGTCTTGATCTATTCGAGCTTGATGAGCAGATTTGCCAAATACTTCAACTGACCCTTGCGTGGGTTCAAGAAGATCCCCTATAAGGCGAAGCAGTGTTGATTTGCCACATCCAGAGGGACCGATTAAAGAAACAAATTCTCCTTCTTTGATAGTGAGATCAATATTTGACAAAGCGGTAACTTCATCGTCACGTGTCTCGTTAAAGATCTTGTCAACGTCGTTAATGCTTACCGCATTCTTTTCACTCATGAAGCAACCTCTCTTGTGCGTCGCATAAAGAATCGTTCCGCTAGATTAATCATCCCAAACACCATAAGTCCCAAGAAAGCTGCTCCTATGACCGAGGCGTAAAGCCTCTCGGGGAAGATGGCATACCGGAGTGCATATTCGAGAATCGCTCGGCCTAGTCCTGTCTTTCTACCTATAGATATTTCCCCAACGATCGCTCCAACAATGCTTAACGAACCGGCAAGTTTCAATGCAGGGAATAGGTATGGGCGAGCAGCAGGAAGACGTAATTTAAACAAAGTTGTTCTCCAAGATGCCGCATATGAATGCATAAGCTCAACATGAGCTGCATCGGGGGATTGCAATCCACGTAGCCCGCTTACCGCTACAGGGAAAAAGGTGAGATAGGTGGAGATAAGCGAGATGCTAAATAGGTCAGGCAAACCTTGATTTCTTCCCCAAGTCACAACAACAGGGGCTAACGCAATTAAGGGAATGGTTTGAGAGACGTTGATCCATGGAAGTAGTCCTCGTTCTGAAATTTTCCAACGCGACATAAGAACAGCTAAACCCATGCCTATTGTTAACCCCAGGATGAAACCAATTGCAGCTTCTTGAAAGGTGAACCACGCTTTCTTTAATAGGAATGCATACATTGGCATACTGCTTCGGCCGTCTCGAATCTCTGCTGTTAACTCACCAACCACATCTACGAAATGCGGCATGATCGTGTCGTTTGTCGCTATTGGTAAACCAAAGTTTGTTCCTGGCCAATGATCATCATTTTGTTGACCCATCCATTTGTATCCCTCCCAGAGAAGGACAAGGAAAATGATTACAAAAACAACTGTGAAAAAAACTCGAGTCGCCTTTGCAGTTTTCATTACTATCTCTAACCTTCTTTATCTTGATTGTTAGAAGAAGCAAATCCCCGCTGTCTTTCCATCAGACTGCACCAATCCCAATTGGCACCTCCCATTGATTCCACATCTGCGAGAAATTGGCTAACTAGGGCTGTGACGGGAAGTGAGATATTCATTGCTGCTGCTTCCTCTAAAACGAGGCCTACATCTTTTCGCATCAAGATTGTTGAAAATCCATAATCGTATTCACCTGCGAGCATTTTGTCTGCTCGATTCTCCATCTGCCACGATGTCGATGACCCTTGAAGCATTGCTTCAATAACGTTTTCTACATCTAGCCCAGCTCTGCTAGCAAAATCAAGCCCCTCTGCTAGAGCCTGGCAGAGCCCAACCACACAAATCTGATTTGTCATCTTCGTTAACTGGCCTGCTCCTAACTCTCCCATTAATCGAACCTGACCGGAATAAAGGTCAATAACTGGTTCCGCTCGAGCAAATGCTTCACTATCTCCACCCGCCATAACAGAAATTGTTCCGTTTTCTGCTCCAACCACCCCACCAGAAACTGGAGCATCTAAGAAATAAGCTCCGGCTATCTCCAATTGAGCTCCTATTTCTCTGGCTGCTTGAGCGGAGGTTGTTGAGTGGTCTATCCAAACTGCATTTTTAGCAACCGTAGGTATAACTTCTTCAGCTACTGCGAACAGTTCGCGATCCGCTGGAAGAGAAGTCACGATGAAGTCAGAGTCGGTAGTTGCAGAAGCTATTGATTCTGCGACGGCCCCTTTATGTTCTGTCGCCCATTGTTTTCCACTTTCAGAATTAATGTCATAGACCACTACTTCATGGTCGCTACTGCGGGAGAGATGGGCTGCCATATGCCAGCCCATACGGCCTAAACCGATACAAGCAATTTTCATGCTGGTACCCCAGGTTTCCCTCTGTCTCCTAGAGTAAATCCTCCGGCTAAGCGCGCATTGGTTCGACCACCAATTGCCATAGCTAAAATAAGAACCATTTCATCCGGATGGGGAGCATCAGGCACACCGACTTCTATTGCGTCATAATGACTTCCTACGTATGACCATTCAAGGTGTGTCAACGGCACATCAAGGCGAGCACCTAGTGGTCCAACTTTTTTCGTCGAAGGAACTATGGCTTCACCTTTTCCTAACGCTATTCTCATTCCACCTCCGCCAGGTATATGCCACATCGCCCCGTGTTCAATTTCTCCGGCTGATCCAACGATTGCTCCTTTGCCATAACTATCTATGACTTCGGAATCCCCGCCAAGGTGTTCAATTAATTTTGCACCTAGTTGTTCACCTAGTTCTCTTAATTCTTCTGTTGCTGGACTCAGGTCTTCAACATATTCTCCAACAAACGGGTTACTAACCACTGCAGCTATTGATCCTTTTAACACCATTCGGTCTGGTTCTGGACCAAAGTCGTGGAGAGTTTCTTCAATAGAAACACAAATTTTTCTTTGTCTAAACAACAAGACCTGCCTGCTCTTTCATATATGAGATCAATAACAATCTATTTCTATTTAGAAAAGGATGGGATAATGTCCCGTCCGTACGCTTCTAATGTTTCTTCCTGTTGATCATGCATGAGATATATCGCAAACTGATCTACCCCTAGTGCCTCAAGTTCCTGCAATTTCTCTATATGAGCTTGTTTATCTCCAAGAATACAAAAACGATCTATAACCTCATCGGGCACGAAATCAGTATGAGAGTTGCCTGCTCGACCATGCTCTGAATAGTCATAACCTTTACGTGCTTCTATGTAATCAGTAAGAGCTTTGGGCACTGCTGCATTATCTGAGCCGTATCGATCCACTAAATCAGCTACGTGGTTACCAACCATGCCGCCAAACCAACGTACTTGATCCCTTTGGTGTTCTATATTGTCTCCGACATACGCGGGTGCTACTACACAGATGGTTACTTGCTCAGGATCGCGTCCTTCTTGTTCTGCTGCGTCACGAACCGCTTTGATTGTCCATTCAGCTATTTGGGGATCTGCTAATTGAAGGATGTAGCCATCTGCTTTTCGCCCACAAAGTGCTAACGCCTTAGGCCCATATGCTGCCATCCACATGGGTAAAGATCCGCTTTCACGCCATGGAAAAGTTTGGGTTGTTCCGTTGTATTCAACGGTTCCACCTTCGGCTAGTCCTTTTATCACTTCCATTGATTCTTCAAGTGTCGCGAGTGTGCACGGTTTATGACCAATCACACGCATCGCTGAGTCACCTCGTCCTATCCCACATACTGTGCGTTCTCCATACATGTCGTTAAGTGTGGCGAAAAGAGATGCGATAACTGTCCAGTCTCTGGTTCCAGGATTAGTAACCATTGGTCCGACAATCATTTTTTCAGTAGCGGCGAGCATGGCGCTGTAAATAACAAAAGGTTCTTGCCAAAGAACGTGACTATCAAAGGTGTAGCCATAAGTGAACCCAAGAGTTTCTGATTTTTGAGTTAAATCAATGATCCTCTGAGCGGGTGGATCAGTTTGAAGGACTATGCCGAAATCCATTTTACTTTTCCTTACTTTCAGTCGTTTTGTGGGAAACCTAAATTAACAGTGCTTGTCGCTGGATCAGGCCAACGACTTGTTACCACTTTTGGACGGGTATAAAAGCGCAGTCCTTCAGGTCCATACATTGTTGTGTCACCAAATAACGAATCTTTCCATCCTCCGAATGAGTGGTAACCAACTGGAACAGGAATTGGCACATTGATCCCTACCATACCGGCGTCGGCATCTTGTTGGAATTGGCGAGCTGCCCCTCCGTCTCGAGTGAAGATTGCTGCACCAT
>CAJXEU010000015.1 GCA_913052525.1 uncultured Actinomycetes bacterium | reverse complement strand
ATTGGGATTAGAGGCTGCTTCAATCACATGGGAGCAACAACAGCAAATCAGTGATTGGATTCCTTCAGTAGACCTTGTACCCACGGCGGGTCTTATAGAAAAAATACGTGAGATAAAAGATTCAGAAGAGTTAGAACACATGAAAGAAGCAGCATCCATCGCGGATAAAGCGCTTTCAGTAGCAACTGAAATGTTTGTCTCTGGAACAACTGAGAAGCACCTAGCTGCTGTACTCGATCATGAAATGCGTAAACACGGTGCTTCCGATCGTTCATTTGAAACAATTGTCGCCGCAGGACCTAACAGTGCGTTGCCACATGCTCGACCTACAGACCGCCCTTTTGAAGATGGTGATTTAGTCATATGTGATTTCGGGGCTTTAATTCATGGATATCACTCAGATATGACTCGATCGTTCCGTATAGGTGGCAGTGAAGAAGGTCAAGAGAGTGAAATTCTTCATTTGGTTTTGAATGCTCAGGAAGAAGGCTTGAAGACCGTTGTGAATGGAGTAGCAATATCTGATGTAGACGCAGCATGCCGAACAGTTATTGAAGAAGCAGGATATGGAGAACAATTTCTTCACAGCACTGGGCATGGAGTGGGCTTGGAGATACATGAAACTCCTGGGATAGGACAGAAGTCTGAAGGAAATTTGAAGAGTGGACAAGTG
The DNA here is from genome assembly GCA_913052525.1 of uncultured Actinomycetes bacterium. Lineage (GTDB taxonomy): Bacteria > Actinomycetota > Acidimicrobiia > Acidimicrobiales > MedAcidi-G1 > MedAcidi-G2B. The sequence continues at coordinate 11,505 of CAJXEU010000015.1, read as the reverse complement.
GTCACTGTGGAACCAGGAATTTACATATCTGGTTTAGGGGGCGTTAGATGGGAAGACTCAGTAATCGTGACTGACGAAGGATATGAACTGTTGACAAACTCTCCTAAAAGTATCCTCTAAAGTAGTTGACATGGTTCAGTCGGTTGAAGGTCGTAAATATTTAGAAGGAAGCAGAGCACCCGTCACGGAAGAGGTTACTGCACACAATCTGTCCGTAACAGGTCAAATTCCAGAGGAACTTGAAGGACGATGGCTTCGTAATGGACCAAACCCATATGGTTCTGTTGATCCCAAGACCTATCACTGGTTTTTAGGTGACGGGATGATACATGGGGTGCGACTTCGTGACGGGAAAGCAGAGTGGTATAGAAACCGTTGGGTGAGAGGAACAGATCTTGCTAAACGACTTGGAGAGGAACCACCTGAAGGAAAGTGTTTCAGAGGTTCTGGTTTTAGTCCGAATACTTCAGTCATCGGGCATAACGGTCTTACCTTGGCTCTAGTCGAAGCAGGAGTCAGTCCAATGTCTCTCACTTATGATCTTGAAACTATTGGTTACACCAATTTTGAGGGCACGTTACCGGGAGCTTTTACCGCTCATACAAAGTTTGATCCAATTGCAGAAGAACTCCACGGAGTTTGCTATGCGTATCCAGATATTCCAGATCGAGTGCAACATGTAATTGTAGGGATGGATAACCGGGTCACAAAAGTGACTGATGTTCCTCTTGAAGGTATGCCAATGATTCACGACATGTCACTAACTGAAAAATACGCACTTATTTATGATTTGCCGGTATGTGTGAATATTGAGATGGCTATGGCTGGTAAAAGGTTTCCTTTTGCCTGGAGTGATGAACATGAACCGCGAGTAGGGCTGCTACCCAGAGATGGAGAAGCTAAGGACATTATTTGGTGTGAGGCTCCGAAATGCTATGTATTCCATCCAGTGAACGCATTTGATCTTGAAACCAGTGATGGGAACAGCAAGGTGGTCGTAGATCTTTGCAGATTTGATCGCATGTTTCATTCAGACTTACACGGTCCGTTTGAGTCAATTCCTAAACTTGCGCGATGGACTATTGATCCAAGCACAAGAACTGTCAGTGAGGAAATTGTGAGTGAACAGTCTCAAGATTTTCCCACCCATGACCCTCGATTGGTTGCCCGCAAGCATCGTTATGCCTATACCTCGTGGTTAGATTCAGGATCAACGTGCAGAACAGATATGGAAACTGGTGAGATTATTCATCATGATCATGGCGAGGGCCGGTTTGGAGGCGAACCACTATTTGTGCCTCGCGAAGAAAGTAGCGACGAAGAGGACGGATGGGTCATAGTTTGTGTCAATGACGTAAACCAAGGGCCAGCAGAGCTAGTAATTCTTGATGGAAATGACATAACAGGAAAACCTGTAGCTCGGATACATCTACCTCAAAGAGTTCCAGATGGGTTCCACGGATCTTGGATACCCGACTGTTCTACCCTGTAGTAAATATAAAGAACAAGAGTTGTTGGTTCCTTTCTGATTTCTGTCACTTATATTTAAGAGACCGGATAGCGGAAAAGGAAAGAGTATGGCCACAATCACTACTAACGATTTAAAGAATGGTATGACGCTCAACCTTGAGGGCTCTTTAGTTCAAGTAGTTGATTTTCAACATGTTAAACCTGGGAAAGGCCATGCTTTCGTTCGTACTACCTTGAAAAATGTTCGCTCTGGAGCAGTAGTGGATCGCACTTTCCGGGCTGGAGAAAAAGTAGAACGAGCCATAGTAGATAAAAGAGATATGCAATTCCTTTATAGAGAAGGCGCAGATTACGTATTCATGGATACTGAAACCTATGAGCAGTTGACAGTGACTCCTGAAACTCTCGGGGAAGCGACGAACTACCTTGTTGACTCCAGCACGCCACAATTGATTATGTATGGCGAAGAAGTAATTGGAGTAGAACTACCGGCTTCAGTACAGATTGAAATATCAGAAACCGAACCAGGCATCCAAGGAGATCGAGTATCTGGAGCACGAAAACCAGCCACCTTAGAAACCGGCTTAGTGGTTCAAGTTCCTTTGTTTGTAGAACAAAACGAAGTGGTCAAAGTTGATACTCGAACAGGCGAATATCTAGGTCGGGTCTGACCCTTAAGGGATAAGTAATGAGCGAAGAATTAGATACTGACTTTGGCTCTCGCCGAGAAGCAAGAGAAACCGTTCTCAATATTCTTTATGCTGCTGATAACCATGGGCAATCTCTTACCGATTATCTCGATGAGCAACCCGTAGAACCAGAACAATTCGTATCAGACCTGGTTAAAGGAATATCTACTCATTTGGAAAGAATCGATTCCATGATTGATCAGTTCGCTGAAGGATGGAGTACTGAACGCATGCCAATCATAGATAAGGCGTTACTGCGCATGGCGACTTACGAGGTTCTTTATCGCTTAGACATACCAATAGAGGCCATCCTCTCTGAAGCAGTAGCTTTAGCGAGCGAGTATTCAACTGAACAATCGAGCAGGTTCATTAATGGGGTAGTCGCAAGTATCTCTGAAGAAACTAGAACAAATAGCAACTAGTAATTAGTTGAATGTCTTTCTCAACTAGGACGAAGTTTTCAAAGATGGCGCGAGCACCGTTTTAATTTGCTACAGTTCTTTTTTGACCGTGAAGCGAGTCCTGTGAGGCTTGCACGGATCAGAGGAGTTCATAGAAGTGGTTGAAAAAGAACGAGTTCAAACGCCCCCTAAAGGGGGCGTTTTTGTTGCACACGCAAGAGTTTTAGACGCAGAAGACATCAAACGCGCAATTCAACGTATGGCCCATGAAATAGTTGAAAGAAATCATGGATTAGACAATGTTGTTTTGATAGGGCTTCAAACCGGGGGAGTAATGGTGGCAGAAATGCTCACTGAAGCTCTGAGTAAAATCAGCGGCACGAGCCCTCCTCAAGGGACACTAGATGTAGCGCTTCATCGCGATGACATAGGCATGCGACCCGTCATACCTGAAGCAGTAACAGATATTTCTGTTGATCTAGATGGGGCGACGATCGTTATCGCCGATGATGTTCTTTTTACCGGTCGGACTATTAGAGCGGCTTTAGATGCGCTTTGTGATTTTGGCCGCCCCAAAGAAATTCAACTTGCAGTGATGGTTGATCGCGGGCATCGAGAGTTGCCTATCAGACCTGATTATGTAGGAAAAAATCTCCCCACTCGCATATCAGAGATTGTAGATGTGAGTCCAGAAGGAGTAGATCTTGGGACGGTAGAAAAGTGAATTCAACCCCATCTAGAAGCTTGCTGTCCATTGAAGGTATGACAAAAAGCGATATAGAAGAAATTCTGGATCTGACAGACACTTTTGATGAGATTGGACGCCGACCTATTCCCAAAGTTCCAGCGCTTAGAGGACGAACAGTTGCCACAGTATTTTTCGAGAATTCCACTCGAACTCGACTTTCTTTTGAAACTGCAGCACGACGCCTCTCAGCAGACACAATGAGTTTCGGAGCAGGATCTTCATCACTCTCAAAAGGGGAAAGTATTCGCGACACTGTTGAGGTAATAGAAGCTTACGGAGCAGATGTTCTTGTAGTGAGGCATCCTGCTGCAGGGATAGCTCAACGCATTGATAATTGGACAGACGCACTGGTCGTCAATGCAGGAGATGGCTGTCACGAACACCCTACGCAGGCGCTACTAGATGCATATACCTTAAGAAAACATAAGGGTTCACTCAATGGACTCCGAATAGCCATTGTTGGTGATATAAGACATTCACGGGTTGCCAGATCCGATGTGCTTGCTTTTACGATGCTTGGAGCAGAGGTAGTACTAGTAGCCCCACCTACCTTGTTGCCCCCATCTCTTGAAGGATGGCCCGTAACTATTTCGTATGACCTAGATGAAGTGCTCCCAACATTAGATGTTTGTTATCTCTTGAGAATGCAGAATGAGAGAATCAGCGAAGGCCTAATTCCTTCAGTCAGAGAGTACACAGCGGACTACGGATTGAATATAAAACGTGCGGCAACACTTCCAAAGGACGCACTCATTTGCCACCCCGGTCCTACAAATCGTGGAATCGAAATTGAAGCAGCAGTAGCTTCAGACCCAAGATCAGTCATTCTTGATCAAGTATCAAATGGGGTCTCTATCCGAATGGCAGTTCTGTTCCTCCTGTTGGGCTCAGGACGCAACCTAGGCGCAACTAGTGAATTGGAAGGTGGACAATGAGTCTTGTAATTCGTGGTGGCACCATCATTGATTCAGAAGGTGAAAAGAAAGCTGATGTCGCGATAGGAGACGACGGACTAATCACGGAAGTTTCCTCAAACTTAAAAGGAGAAGAAGAAATTGACGCTTCTGGGTGCATTGTTACCTCTGGATTCGTTGATTTGCATAGTCATCTCCGTGAACCTGGGCAGGAAGACGCAGAAACAATAGAAACGGGGGCGAGAGGCGGAGCTCTAGGTGGTTACACGGCCTTAATTGCTATGCCGAACACGACGCCTGCTATGGACTGCCTAGCGGTTATTGAACAAGTCAGAGCTTTGGGGGAAAAATCGGTTTGTGAAATTATTCCTACCGGGACAATGACAGTAGGCCGTAATGGAGAACAGATGTCTCCAATGGGAGAACTAGTAGATGCTGGAGTAGGAATCTTTACCGACGACGGAAATGGTTTACAAGATCCTCGTTTAATGCGTCGAATTATGGAGTACAGCACTGGATTAACGCATCGGCTAGGACGTCCAGTCGTGCTAGCCCAACATTGTGAAGTTGAAGCTCTTTCTTCTGGCGGATACATGCATGAAGGGGCCTGGTCCTCTCGTCTTGGTATTCCTGGACAACCGGCAGAAGCTGAAGAACTTATGGTTTCACGAGATATAGCTCTCGTCCGCCTTACTGGCGCACACATGCATTTTCAGCATCTATCAACAGCAGGATCTGTTGAGATGGTTCGTCTGGCAAAACAAGAAGGTCTCCCAATAACCGCTGAGGCCACTACCCACCATTTCAGCCTTACCGATGAGTCATGTGCTTCTTATGACCCAGTGTTTAAGGTGCACCCTCCACTTCGTACCGATCAAGATGTAATAGCGGTGAGAAAAGGTTTATCTGATGGGACTATTGATGCGATTGCCACTGACCACGCTCCCCATACAGATCATTCAAAGGAAAAATCTTTCGATGAAGCTCCTCCGGGGATGCTTGGTCTTGAAACAGCCTTTAGCGTTTCTCTCGAAGACTCAGGGCTAGACCTACCGCAAATTCTCGCTCTTCTATCTTGGCGCCCAGCAGCAATAGCTGGAGTATTAGATCGACATGGAAACACTGTCTCAATAGGAGCAAAAGCTAACCTTTGCGTAATTGACCCTGATATCACATGGACAGTATCAGGCAATTTGATGGCGAGTAGGAGTTCAAACACTCCATACGAAGGACGACGTTTAAGAGGGCGTGTTCGGCACACAATTCAATCAGGAGAAGCTGTAGTGATAGATGGAGAAATCCAGCGATGACTCGAGATGTGAAGGTTGCGAGACTCGTGCTTGCCGATGGAACAACATTTGAAGGTGAGATGATTGGAGCCCCACCAATTAATGGAGTTACCACCGGAGAAGCTGTATTCAACACTGTTATGTCGGGGTATCAAGAGGTAATCACTGACCCTTCCTATGCCGGGCAGATAATAACTTTCACCTATCCACACATAGGAAATTATGGAGTGAATAATGAGGATTATGAGAGCGGAAATCCCTTTTGTTCCGGAGTTATCGTCCGACAACTCAGCAGAAGAACAAGTAGTTGGCGTGCCACCAATAGTCTTGATGCATTTTTAAAAGAGCATGAAGTACCTGGAATAGCAGGAATAGACACTCGACGCCTTACACGCCATCTCAGGGATCAAGGTTCAATGCCAGCAGCTTTTGGACAGGGAGACTTAAAAGAGTTAATTCAATCTGCCCAGAAAGCTCCGCCTACAGATGGAATTGACCTCGTCTCAACTGTTACCTGTAAAACAAAATATATTGTTCCTTCTCTCGGTGGAACTAGGCGAATAGTTGCCTATGACTTCGGTATAAAAACCACAATTCTTCATCATCTATCAAAATTAGGTGAAGTCATTGTAGTTCCCGCTCAGACCTCATACGAAGAGGTTCTAGATCAAGAACCAGACGGAGTCTTCTTATCAAACGGACCAGGGGACCCTGCACCACTAACAGATATACGTTCAAACATCTTATCGCTTCTTGGAGAAGTACCAATATTTGGGATATGTCTTGGTCACCAATTACTTGCCGCAACTCTTGGAGCTGAAACTTATAAATTGCCATTTGGCCATCATGGAGGAAATCATCCTGTAAGAAACTTAAAGACAGGAGCCGTTGAAATAACAAGCCAAAACCATAACTATTGCGTAGCTGACGGAGGCATTCCTTCTGTTGACCTAACGCATATTAACTTGAACGATGAAACCATTGAAGGTCTCCGTTGCCAAGAAGTCCCAGCATTTAGTGTTCAGTATCACCCTGAAGCAGCCCCAGGACCACATGATAGTCAGTACCTTTTCAAAGAATTTGAAGAACTGATGGCGAAAACTAATGGGGGTAAGTTCTAGTGCCAAGACGAACAGATATCTCCAGCATTCTCCTTATTGGATCCGGACCCATTGTTATTGGACAGGCTTGCGAATTTGACTATTCAGGAACTCAAGCATGCCGGGTGTTGAAAGAAGAGGGTTATCGAGTGATTCTTGTCAACTCTAACCCTGCAACCATAATGACAGATCCTGATTTTGCTGATGCAACTTATATTGAACCTCTTCGGCTAGATGTCTTAACAAGAGTGATTGAACAAGAACGACCGGATGCACTTCTACCAACACTTGGAGGGCAGACAGCACTAAATCTTGCCATGGAATTAGTTGAAGCCGGAGTGCTTGATAAATATGGAGTTGAACTTATTGGAGCGCGTTCTGAAGCAATTGCTACCGCTGAAGATCGACATCTATTTAAAGAAGCGATGCTGGAAATCGGTTTGCAAGTTCCAGCATCTGGTATCGCTCATTCGCTTGAAGAAGCACAAGAAGTAGTGAAAGACTTAGGGCTTCCAGTCATAATTCGTCCCGCCTACATACTTGGGGGCAAAGGGACAGGCATGGCTGCCACTATAGAAGAGTTTGACAAGGCAGCTCAGAACGGTTTAGATGCCAGCCCCATCACAGAAATATTGATAGAACAGTCAATTGCTGGATGGAAAGAATTCGAACTAGAAGTCATGAGAGATCAGGATGATAATTGTGTCGTCGTGTGCTCAATAGAAAACTTTGATCCCATGGGAGTCCATACCGGAGATTCAATCACAGTGGCACCGGCTCAAACTCTCACAGATATTGAATATCAAGAAATGAGAGACGCCTCTTTCGCTTGCTTAAGAAGGGTAGGAGTTGAAACAGGTGGTTCTAACGTTCAATTTGCAGTTAACCCTAAAAATGGTGACCAAGTCGTTATAGAGATGAACCCGAGAGTGAGTCGATCTTCTGCTCTCGCGTCAAAAGCGACAGGATTTCCAATCGCGAAAATAGCAGCAAGACTTGCAGTGGGTTACACCCTTGATGAGATCCCTAATGACATCACGAAAAAAACCCCCGCAGCTTTCGAACCAACTATTGATTACGTCGTAACTAAAATTCCGCGCTGGGCATTTGAAAAATTCCCTGGAGCTGAAGGAATTCTTGGCACGTCTATGCAGTCTGTTGGAGAGGTAATGGCCATAGGTAGAACATTTACCGAGTCTTTACAGAAAGGCCTTCGCTCTCTTGAAAATGGTCGGCTTGGTTTAAATGCGGATCCAGCTGAAAAATCTCTTAATGAAATGAACGACAAAGACCTCCGTGCAGCAGCAAAAATAGCTACTCCGGATCGTATATATCAAGTAGAAGCATTATTCCGGCGAGGATTTACCGTTGACGAAATCCATTCTGACACTTCTATAGATCCGTGGTTTTTGGATCAAATATTGGCTATTACAGAAGAGCGATCATATTTAGAAAATGAAAATCTCGACACGCTAGATAAACGGTCATGGAAGAGGGCGAAACAGCTTGGATTTTCTGATGCTCAATTGGCTTATCTTTGGAAAACGCAAGAGTCTCTAGTGAGAGAAAAACGGGAAGACCTCGGAATAATTCCTACTTATAAAACAGTAGATACATGCGGAGCTGAGTTCGAAGCTGACACCCCTTATCATTATTCCACTTGGGAAGATGAGAATGAGGTGCAACCATCTGACCGGCCTAAAATCATGATTCTTGGCTCTGGACCGAATCGAATAGGTCAAGGTATTGAATTCGATTATTGCTGTGTGCATGCAAGCTTTGCTTTACGTTCAGCTGGATACGAAACGATTATGGTTAATTGCAACCCTGAGACAGTTTCAACAGATTATGACACTAGCGATCGATTATATTTTGAGCCATTAACCCACGAAGATGTCTCTCACGTCATAGACGTAGAAAAACCAGAGAGGATAATTGTTTCACTCGGCGGTCAGACACCGTTGAAACTAGCTTCTGTTCTTCCTGAAGAACTTATTGCTGGGACTAGCCCTCGGTCAATTGACATTGCAGAAGATCGTGAACTTTGGAACGACTTGTGTAGAAGTATTGATATCAATCAACCACCCGGTGGGACAGCTGTCAATCTAGATGAAGCACGAAAAATAGCTGACGATGTTGGCTTCCCTGTATTGATAAGGCCCTCATATGTGCTTGGTGGTCGTGCTATGGAAATTGTTTATGACCATTCTCAGTTAGAGAAAGCCATGGCAGAACTTTTGCAATTTGGAAGTTTGGGAATAGAGGGAGGACTTTCTGCAGAGCGGCCAGTGCTTGTTGATCGGTTCTTAGAAGAAGCAATCGAAGTAGATGTTGATGCTATTCGAGACTCTACCGGTGATGCTGTCATAGGGGCAGTGATGGAACATGTGGAAGAAGCAGGTATTCATAGTGGAGATAGTGCATGTGTTATACCACCGCCACACTTAAGTAAAGAAGTCATAGCGCAAATTGAAGAATTTACGTTGCAAATAGCAGAAGCTCTTGACGTAAAAGGGCTGATCAATGTTCAATTTGCAGTAAAAGAAGATCAGATTTATGTAATCGAAGCTAATCCTCGTGCTTCACGGACTGTGCCTTTTGTTGCTAAAGCGACGGGAGTTCCATTGGCAAAAATAGCTAGCCGAGTGATGGTCGGAGCCACACTTTCAGAACTACGAGAAGAGAAGTTGCTTGTACCCCCTGTCTCTGGAGATCATGTTGCAGTCAAAGAAGCAGTACTTCCGTTTAATCGGTTCCCAGAAGCTGACCCTGTGCTCGGACCAGAAATGCGTTCCACAGGAGAAGTGATGGGTATAGACCTAACAACTGGTTTAGCTTTTGCCAAGTCTCAAATTTCTGCAGGAGGAGCATTGCCGGAATCAGGAACAGTGTTTATGTCTCTCGCAGATAGGGATAAGGAAACAGGACTTGAAGCTGCACGAAGCCTCTCAGACTTAGGCTTAGAAATAGTAGCAACAAAAGGAACAGCAGAATATTTAGAAAAAAATGGAATAGTAATTAAGGAAATAGTGGCAAAACTTGATGAAGAAGGAACAGATGCGGTAGAACTAATTCGCTCTGGATCAGTTCAACTTGTAGTTAACAGTCCTCATGGGCGCGGGCCACGTGCTGACGGAGATCATATTCGTGGAGCAGCAGGAGCAGAAGATATTCCACTTCTAACCACTGCATCTGCGGCATTAGCAGCAGCCAAAGGCTTGCATGAATGGAAAAATAGTTCACTTGAAGTCCGAACTCTTCAAACATATCACCAAGGTGTAAAAACTGAGAAGCAACATGAAGAATAGTTCAAACACTGATTTCACTACAAAAATAGGGTCCGTAGTTCTTCCAAATCCTGTCATGACTGCATCAGGAACATCTGGACAGGGTGCTGAACTTTCAAGATACTTTGATCTTTCTTCACTTGGAGCAGTAGTTGTAAAATCACTACATGTTAAACCCTGGTCTGGGAACCCTTCACCTCGGTTGCATCCGACTTCTGCAGGAATGATAAATAGTGTCGGGCTTCAAGGCCCTGGAGTCAAAGAATGGTTAAAAACCGATCTTCCACTTTTGGAAAAAACTGGAGCAAGAGTCGTTGTGAGTATCTGGGGTCAAACAATAGAAGAGTTTGCTCAGGCAGCGGAACTACTAACAGATGCTTCAGACACTGTGATAGCCGTAGAAGTCAATGCATCTTGTCCAAATGTAGAAGACAGAACGAATCTTTTTGCTCATTCAGCAGTAGCAACATCCGAAGTTGTAAAAGCTTCTTTAGTTTCAGGAAGGCCCTGTTGGGCAAAGCTCAGTTCAAATACACCGTATTTACCTGAAATTGCACGGGCAGCCAAAGAAGCCGGAGCGGAAGCCGTAACAGTTGCAAACACATTATTAGGAATGGCGATTAATACAGATACTCGCAAACCCGTTTTAGGAGCAGTACGAGGTGGAGTCTCAGGTCCTGCAATTAAGCCGATAGCACTTCGCTCAGTTTTTGATACTTATGCTGAGAATCCTGAACTACCGATCATTGGAGTAGGAGGGATTTCAACTGGGAAAGATGTTTCTGAGTTCTTGATGGCTGGCGCAACTGCAATACAGATAGGAACAGCAACTTTCGCTAATCCTCGAGCTCCTCAAAAGATCCTCAAAGGATTTTCAAAATGGTGTAAAGATCAAGGTTTAGATCAAGTAAATAAATTAATTGGAGTAGCTCATGGCTGAAGAAAATTTAGATAGTGGTGAATTTGATGAAATAGATGAAGGGGAAGTTCCATCAGAAATCCGATCTCGGTTAGCGCTGGCATTAGATGTTGATGATGTTGTTGCCGCTCGACGACTCGCTGCTGATCTTGATGAATTTTTTGGAACTATAAAAGTAGGACTAGAACTATATACAGCCGCAGGTCCAGATGTAATTGCAGGACTTGTCGCAAATAGATGGGATGTATTTGCCGATCTCAAATTGCATGACATACCTACCACAGTTAACAAAGCTGCCCGAGTTGTTGGATCATTAGGCGTCAGGTGGTTGACCGTTCACACATCAGGCGGTGAGGCGATGCTTCAAGCAGCAGTAGAAGGATTGGCAGAAGGAGCAGAGGGTCTTGAAGAGACGCAACCAGGAGTCTTAGGAGTGACAGTTCTAACTAGTGACGCAGAAGCCTCTGCAGAAATACTCAAACAACGAACTTCACTTGCAGTAGAAACCGGATGTGCTGGAATTATTTGTGCCGCTCCAGACTTACCTATTACGGAACCGTGGAGAGATCAACTAATACGAGTAGTACCAGGTACACGAATGCCAGGATCTGAAACTCATGACCAGGCACGAGTCCTAACGCCGCAGCAAGCCATAAATGACGGAGCTGACATCTTAGTTATCGGTAGA
>CAJXEU010000014.1 GCA_913052525.1 uncultured Actinomycetes bacterium | reverse complement strand
CTCGCTAATGCGATCGCGTCAAGGTACGTATCGGTTGGGCAAGCAGGAGACCGATGCATAGCAGTTCCGGCTTTTGGGAGAAAGTTTTGAACAATCACTTCTTGTACATGGCCGTGACGTTGATGCGACTCACTAATGGCCTGTAGCGCTTCGATTCGATCTTGTCGAGTTTCGCCGATCCCAACAAGGATTCCCGTAGTAAAAGGAATTGAAAGCTCTCCAGCTATTTCAAGGGTTGCTAATCGTCGGTCAGGTTCCTTATCAGGAGCACCTCGATGACAATCAAGTTCCGCTAAAGACTCAATCATCATCCCTTGAGAAGGAGCGAAAGGTCGGAGTTTCATTAGGTCGGAACGATCAAGCGCTCCTGCATTTGCGTGGGGCAACAGGCCGGTTTCTTCTAGAACTAACTCAGCCATTTTCGCAAGATAGTCAACGGTTGAGCCATATCCATTTTTCTTAAGCCATTCGGTGGCTGCTGGATAACGCAATTCCGGTTTTTCCCCCAAAGTAAAAAGAGCCTCATGGCAACCAACAGAAGCTCCGCGACGAGCAATATCAAGAACTTGCTCGGGAGAAAGAAAAGGTGACTCTAAACGAGCTGGAGGTTGAGCAAAAGTACAATAACCACATTTGTCTCGGCATAACATTGTCAAAGGTATAAATACTTTAGGACTGTAGGTAATTAAATTTCCAAAACTCTCAAAGCGTTTAATTCTCGCTTCCGAAAAGAGTTCATCACCCAGTGGAAAAGATTTCATAGGTGATGCCTTCTTCCCGGTCCAGATTTACTACGAATTTTCTTAGGAGGAACAGTTTGAGCACAAGACGGACAACTCACTGAGTGCTGGAGCGGGGTGTCACATTCACCATGAACTAAAACAGTTGGAGGGCCTTCAGTAGCGCACCAAGTATCACCCCAGTGCATCAAAGCAACGAGAGAAGGCGAAAGGTCTAATCCCTTGGAAGTCAACCGATAATCGTGGCGTGTGGGCCGATGCTGATAAGGAATCCGGACCACGATGTCATGTCCCACTAATTTATTGAGTCTGTCACTGAGAAGGTTTCGAGCTATTCCTAAATTTTTTTGCAAGTCCTCAAAACGACGGACACCTTTAAAGAGGTCTCGCAATATGAGAAGGGTCCATCGATCGCCAATGGTGTCTAATGTTGCGGCAATTGAACAATCAAACTTTTGTCGGTCTTGTTCAGTTTTGTTCTGCATTGCGTTACTTTATCAGTAAGTAGCAAAATAAAACTTACTCGGTGAATCTTGTTAAAAAGAGGAAGCTTTCGTCGCGAGACTTTGAATCAAATTCTCAAAAGAACTTATGAATGAATCAATTCCTTCTGTTTCTAAAACGTCACCTACATCTTCAAAGTCAATACCAAGCGATGTTATTTCAGCCAGAATTTGCTCCGCTTTATGACAGCTCAGGTCAACAGTTCGAGCGACAGAACCGTGGTCTTCAAAAGCTTCAATTGTGTTATTTGGAAGGGTGTTTACGGTGTCAGGCCCAATGAGGGTATCTACGTAGAGGGTGTCTAAATAATCTGGGTTTTTGGTTGAGGTGGAAGCCCAAAGTGGTCTTTGCACTCGAGCTCCGCGGGATTCAAGAGCTTCCCATCGTGGTCCAGAGAAAGTCTTTTTGAAGAGAGAGTAGGCAACTTGGCCTAGAGCCACAGCAGCCCGCCCTTTTAATTCCTCGGATCTCTGGCTGCCTATTGAGTCAAGTCTTTTATCAACTTCGGTATCGGTACGACTAATAAAGAAAGAGGCAACAGAGGAAATATGTGAAAGGTCACCAGAACAGTTTTCCAACCCTGAGATGTATGCCTCCATCACTTCGATATAGCGAGACAGAGAGAATATGAGAGTTACGTTGACACTCCTTCCCTCTGAAATCATAGTTTCAACAGCTGGAAGGCTTTCTCTGGTTGCCGGAATTTTTATCAGCACATTCGGTTCATCTATTCGATTATGAAGAGAACGAGCCGCATTTAGCGTGTCGGAAGTTTCACGAGCAAGCCTGGGATCAACTTCAACAGAAACAAATCCGTCGGAACCTTTGGAGGAATCGAAAACAGGTTTAAGAACATTTAACGCTCCAAGAATGTCAGATATAACTAACTCCCAATAGCATTCTGTAACACTTTTCCCATCAGCGATAAGTTCTTTGAATTCTTGGTCGTAGTCGTCAGTGTCTGTCATGGCCTTCTCAAAGATGGACGGATTTGAAGTGACGCCTCGTACTCCCTTAGTTACCCAATCTTCTAACTCACCTGAATGAAGCCAACTACGTTTCAAATTATCCAACCAAGGGCTCTGTCCTTCTTCCTGGAACAGGTCAGTTAGCCGCGTCAAGTTCGTGTCACCTTTGCAGCAAGTCTTGTACTGCTGCGACTAAGGAGGTCGCACTGATACCTAGGTTCTCCATTACTGTTTCTCCAGGCGCAGAAGCCCCAAAACGGTCGATTCCAATTTGGGTATCAGACCACTGATGCCAACCAAAGGTGCTACCAGCCTCAATAGAAATAGTGGGAGTTTCTTTCGGAAGGACACTGGATTGATAGTTTTCATCTTGTTGAGCAAATAATCCCATAGACGGCATTGAAACCACTCGAACGTTAATCCCTTGATTGTCTAATATTTCAGATGCTTCAATGGCAACACTTACTTCACTACCAGTTCCAATGATTACAACTTCAGGAGCGTGTTCTGGTTCAGAGAGAATGTAGGCACCTTTAGAAATTTTTTCAATGTCATCTGTTCCTTTTAATACTGGAACATCTTGGCGTGTAAGAATCAATCCTGTAGGGCCCGGAGTGTCTATAGCGATCGTCCAAGCAGCTGCAGTTTCGTTTGCGTCAGCTGGGCGAAATAGTTGGAGATTAGGCATTGAACGTAAGGAGGAGAGGTGTTCGACAGGCTGATGAGTTGGGCCATCTTCACCAACACCCACTGAATCATGGCTCCAAACGAAAATATTTTTGGCATTACTTAAAGCCGCAAGACGAACGGCACCACGCATGTAGTCAGCAAACACGAAGAAGGTTCCGTTCACGGGAATGAAACCACCATGAAGGGCTAACCCATTACAAATTGCTCCCATAGCATGTTCTCGAACACCGAAATAGATTTGCCGCCCTTCTGGGCATTCGTAACTTTGAACCCCGAGTCCCTTCAAAGTAGTTCCGGTGTTCCCTGTCAGATCTGCGCCGCCCCCTACAAGACCAGGAACAAATTCTGACAAAGTCTGAAAACAAGCGTTTGAGGCTTTTCTTGTGGCAACAGAATCTCCGACACTCCAACTTGGTACGTGGTTCTGCCATCCCGAAATACCAGTGTTGGCTTGGCAAGCGTTCCAAATTTCAGAATTCTCTAAGTCTTCTCCTTGACGCTTTTCCCAATCATTTCTAGCTTCAGAACCTTTACTGCCAGCGGCCCGATAGAAATCAAGAACTTCTTCTGGGCAATAAAAAGACTCATCTCCGGGAATGCCCATCCGCTTCTTTGTTTCAGTAATCTTTTCATCTTTGAGGGAGTAGCCATGCACGTCTGGAGTATCTATGTCCGGAGAAGGAGAGCCAATGTGGGTTCGGAGAACTATAAGAGACGGTTTATCTTCAATCGATTTTGCTAAAAGAAAAGCTTCTTCAATAGCATCTAGATCTTCGCTTGATTCTCCAAGGTCAATCACCTGCCATCCATACGACTCAAATCGTTGCACTGCATTATCTGACAGAGCTAATTCTGTAGGTCCATCAATGGAAATATGATTGTCGTCATAAACTCCGATAAGTCTTCCGAGTTGCTGATGACCAGCGAAAGAAGCAGCTTCATGACTTATCCCTTCTGCAAGATCACCATCTCCACAGAAAAAATAGGTGTAGTGACAGCAGAAGTTTTCTCCGAATCTTGCTCGAAGATTACGTTCAGCTAGTGCCATGCCTACTGCATTAGCAATTCCTTGTCCAAGCGGCCCTGTAGTTACTTCAACTCCTGCAGTATGCCCAGCTTCAGGATGTCCGGGAGTCAAAGAGCCCCACTGGCGAAACTCTTTTATGTCTTCAATGGTTAATCCGTGCCCTGTGAGGTAGAGCATGGAATACAAGAGAATTGATGCATGTCCCGCAGAGAGAACAAATCGATCACGATCAGGCCATAAAGGATTAGCAGAATCATATGTCAATACACGGCTCCATAAAACATGAGCCAGAGGAGCGAGGGCCATCGCTGTTCCTTGATGACCGGACTTAGCTGCATGTGGAGCATCCATACTGATGCCCTTGATTACGTTTATTGCAAGATTTTCTATTTCATTAGTAGTCATAAAATATTCGGTTCAAAATCGAAGTACTGAGGGTCACATTATCCGAGAGAACGCTTGAAGTGGGTTTTCATATAGCGCTGCATCACAAAGACCTTACCGGTCATCTAATATGTAAGAAGTGATACGTAGATTTGTCTTCCCTTTGGTTCTGGCTGTACTGGCGATTGGATTATTTCTTCAATCAAAAGCCGCAGACGAAGATGCCAATCGACCTTCTCTGGTGGCGTCAGAACCCGCGCCTCCACGGTTGTCAACTCCGCTACTTTCAGCGCGTCGTCTCCCAGAACATTTACAAACTCCAGAAGCCAACAGACGATTAGTGGCAAGCCTAAATGAAAGTATTAGTTCTTTGCCAGAAGAAAGCTGTTTCGTGGTTTCTGAAGGAGGGGAGCAACGCTACGACTATCGGCCTGCATCTGCGTTAATACCCGCAAGTACCGAAAAACTAATAACTGCTGTCGCAGCATTAGAAGAATTGGGCCGAGATTATAAATTCACTACTCGGATTTTTGCTCAAAGCACACCGACAGATGGAGTTATTGACGGAAATATTTGGCTTGTTGGCGGCGGGGATCCTCTGGTGATGACTTCAGATTACGCTCAACGTTATTTAGATGACCTCACTTATACAGACCTAGAAAGCCTCGCTGATCAGATCATAGAAGCTGGAGTGAATACAATCACGGGAGCAGTAGTTGGAGACGAAAGTTACTTCGATGAAATACGGTGGGTTGAGTCTTGGCCAGAAAGATTCCGTGCAGGTGCACAGAATCAAACAGGCCCGTTAAGCGCTCTCTCGGTTAATGACGGGTTTACAAATTGGGATACAGAGAATACGGCTAACTCGCTAAATACACCTGCAGCAGAACCTGCTCAATTTGCAGCAGCATTATTTGATGACTTACTTGAGGAGAGGTCTGTTCAAATTTTTCGCAGTGCTTACGCCGAGTCAAAACCAGTTGATGCGATCGTTGAACTGGCTGTTCTTGAGTCTCCACCCGTTTCAGAAATAGTGAAACAAATGCTTCAGACAAGCGACAATACCACTGCAGAGATCCTTGTGAAAGCCATAAGTGCTGGCTCAGGAGTCACCGGATCAACTAGTTCTGGAAATCAGATCATCCAACAGGTAGTTGAGACTCTGACAGGCAGGACTGGCTCAACAGTTGTTTCTGATGGTTCTGGTTTGGATCCAAGTAATAGAACCACTTGTTCTGTTTTGGTCGACTTATTTGAAATAGAAAGCTTCTCGGCTGACCTATATGACGGTTTGGCAGTTGCGGGAGAATCAGGAACTTTAAGAAACCGTCTTACTGGTTCTTCTGCAGAAGGGCGACTACTAGCTAAGACAGGTACGTTGAACGACTCAAAGAGTTTGGCTGGGGTTGTGCACACTTTAGAAGACAGAACGTTGACTTTCGCTTTGATTTCAAATGCTGACCCGATGCCATCAGACATCATGGATTTGCATGATCAACTTATCTTAGATCTAGTTGCTTACCCGACAGGTCCGCCTCTTAGCCTCTTGATTCCATTACCTGTTGTAGCGACCAACTGAACCAGGGTTCGCTTGTGTGACGAATATTTGAGAAAATAACGACTCGCCTCTACAGAGGAACGCTACACACAACGGCTTTCAGTTCTAGGCAATTACTAAGTAGACTGGGACTAATAAGTAGGAGAAAGGCCAACTTATGCGAGTAGCAGCGATTCAAGATTCACCGGCTTATTTAAATCGGACAGCAAGTCTAGATCTCGTTAAAGAAAGAATTACTGAAGCAGGAGAAGGAAACGCAGACTTAATAGCATTTCCAGAAGTTTTCGTGCCTGGTTATCCAGTTTGGATTGATGTCACGAATGCCTCTGCTTGGGAAAAACATGATCAGCAAGAAGCATTTGCCCGTTACCTAGAACAGTCGGTTGATTTAGGTAGTTCAGAATTCTTTGAAGTTGTTGAAACAGTTAAAGCCTCTGGTGCTTTCACCTATTTAGGTGTAGTTGAGAAAGCCGCTTCAGGCGGTTCCGTCTATTGCTCCTTAGTCGCTATAGACCCAATAAAAGGAATAGTTAGCGTCCATCGGAAACTAAAACCAACTTATGGGGAGCGACTGGTTTGGGCAGACGGAGATGGCGCAGGCCTAGTAGCTCATGAACACAAAGGTACACGAGTGACTGGTCTTAATTGCTGGGAGAACTGGATGCCCTTAGCGCGTACAGCGATGTATGAAACCGGCTCACATATACATATCGCGGCGTGGCCCGGGTCAGTAGGGCTAACCGAAGACATCACTCGATTTGTCGCTAAAGAAGGGCGTTTGTTTGTCATAAGTGTCGGCGCAATCTATGACTCAACGATGATTCCTGATGACTTTCCACTTAGGAACCAACTAGGAATAGACGACAAGTACCACAATGGAGGAACTTGCATAGCTGGACCAGATGGCCAATGGATAGTAGAACCAAACCGTGGAGAAAAAACAATTATTTGGGCAGATCTTGATCTCAGCGAAGTAGCCCGACAACGCCAAAATTTTGATCCAACCGGTCATTACAGCCGACCAGACGTCTTACGCCTTCAAGTAAACAGCGAACGACTCGCCCCTTAGATAACTACTTGTTATTAGGAGCCCGCAATCGTTCCAGATAACGTAGATATACCATGAGTAAGAAGAACACTACAGAAGACACCGTCGGGCTCTTTCAGCAGTATTTCCGGCAAGAAATGATTGACCCGCTACGCACTATCGGGCGTTTCTTGGCTTATGGAATCACAGGTTCAATACTTATTGGAACAGGCTTAGTTCTTCTTGCGGTAGGAACGTTACGCGGTCTACAAGCTACAGAAGTATTTGAAAAGTGGTGGTCATGGGCTCCCTATTGTATTTCTGCGGCAGCTTTAATCGCTGTCTCCTTCTTAGCGCTGCATCAAATCAAAGAAAAATAACATCTTATGACTAATGAAATCACCCGAGAAGATCTCGCAAAAAGCTTAGGGGAAACTCTAGGAGAAGCAGAAAATCGAATACCAGGAGGCAGGAATTCAGTTTTAGCCGGAGTAGCGCTAATTGGATTATCAGCTCTAACTATTGCATATTTTCTCGGACGAAGAATAGGTCAACTAAAATCCACAATAGTTGAAATTCGCCGGATATAAAATGCCTTTCTCTTATACCAAAGCACTGAGAAAAGGATTCATGAAAGGGATTTTCGGAGGACATCGCGGATGGCAGGTCGGACTGTTCATACTCGTTATAGGACGACTACTCAGCAAAGCACTTAAAAAAGGGTCCGGAACCGTGGCTCACAGCCAAAAAATCTCTCTGGGGGAAACAATTGAAATACGGCACCTAAACAGTACAGAAGAAAAGGTGTCAGAAAATGAATGAAAAAAATTATGGTGAAGGTGAACAAATCCTTCTGATTGATTCTAAAAAGCGAAGATATTTAATCGAACTAAAAGAGGGTGGAGAATTTCACACCCATGCAGGCATAGTTTCACACGACGACCTAATTGGCTCGGCAGATGGATCAAATTTGAGATCAAACAGGGGAGGGATTTTTTCCACAGTCCGACCCACAATGGCAGATTTTATTCTGAAAATGCCGCGTGGAGCTCAGGTAATTTATCCAAAAGATCTTGGTCCTATTCTTATGCTTGCAGATCTATTTCCTGGAGCTCGCGTATTTGAATCGGGTGTTGGTTCCGGGGCTCTCTCTATGACCATGTTGAGAGCCGGAGCGAACATAACTGGATATGAGATACGGGAAGATTTCGCTGAACGTGCTACGAGGAACGTTAAAGATGCTTTAGGGAAAGAAGTGCTAGACCGATACGAAATCTCAATAAGCGATACTTATGAAGGTATCAAAGAGAAAGATTTCGACCGCATGGTTCTAGATTTGCCTGAACCTTGGAATGTGGTGCCACACGCAAAAAACTCTTTACGCAGCGGTGGGATCATCCTTGCCTATACCCCAAGCATTATCCAAGCAGCCAAATTTAAAGAAGCATTAGAAGAAAACGGTTTCGCCCTAATTGAAACTATGGAAGTAATGAATCGAACTTGGCACATCGAAGGCCAAGCAGTCCGACCAGATCATCGCATGGTCGCTCACACCGCATTTTTAACACATGCCAGATTAGTGAGCACGTGAAAGACTGGCTACCTGCCATAACGGTAGTAATAGTTTTGACAACTATGTCGTTACTGTCTTCTTGTTCAGGAGAAGACAAAGACAGCAATCAGAACCCGGAAGTGGCAACACCCGTTAAAACCTCCGTTCCTGACGCAGAAGAATTTGATAAAAAACTACTAGACGTGGCAAGAAACTCTGCGGTTTCAATTAGAGGAAGTGACTGTCCACGATTTCAATTTGGATCCGGATTTTCTCTAAGAAATGGTTTGATAGTGACTAATGCTCATGTCGTAGCGGGAATAGAGAATCCGCTTGTCACGCTATTGAACTCTTTAGGACAGGCAGAAGAAATTGAAGCAAGAGTACTTGGATTTGATCCAGTCACAGACTTGGCGCTCTTGGATATCGGTACTCATGAAATGGAAGGGTTTGATCTAACTGAAGCGATAGATGGTGAAAATGTAGCGCTAGTAGGATACGACAGAGACGGCGAATCAGACTGGCGGCCTGGCCAGATAGCACAACACATAAGGGCCACTGGATCAGATATATATGGAAACCTTGGATCAGGCAGAGACGCCCTTGTGGTATCAATGGATGTAGACCCAGGTCATTCCGGATCTCCACTGATCAACTCATTAGGCCAAGTAGTGGGAGTTACCTTCTCATCTGTAAAAGGCGGGAGTTCAACGGCATACGCAGTTCAGGTAAATGAGTTGATTTCATTTGTTGACAATTTTTCAAAAGGATCATCAACTGTTGTAAGTGAGTGTCGATGAACCAAGTGGGTTGTCAGTCAGCTTCGATGAAAATGCATTCTCCAGGACATTCTTCAGCAGACTCAATCGTTGCTTCTATCTGATCCTCGGGAATAGGCGCAACTGCATCAGCTCCACCCGGTTCGCTCAGGATGTTGTCGCCATCTTTCACGTACGCTAAACCATCATCAAGCATGGCAAACACACTGGGGGCGATTTCTTCGCAGAGCCCGTCTCCGGTGCAAAGATCTTGATCTATCCACACTTTTAACATCTTTAGGATCCCTCCGTCTCTAAAGTAAATAGAAAGCAGTCTGTACAAGTTATCTGAAACTTGTTCTAATAATAATACATACTTCTTAGCGGAAGTTGTGCAGTCTAATCGTTACATTTGTCACTAACTGCGGTAAGGTCGCGGCGCGATAAGGAAACTGTTCGGGAGGGACATTGACTTCCAAAGATGAAAATGTGGAAAGTGTGGAGTTGGAAAGACTGCAATCTGAGCTTGCTGACTTACGTCGGCGTTTAGTTGATGCTCCAATCCAGATTCATGACCTTGAAATAGAGTTACGAGAAGCTAAAAGAGAGATTCGCCAAGCTATTGGCCAGAATGAGAAGTTAGATAACGCCCTTGAAATGGCTCGCCAACGTGTGACTGATTTACGAGAAGAAATAGATCAACTTTCTAAGCCTCCGTCTCCGTATGGAACAGTAGTCGGAATCAATGATGACGAGAGTGTAGATGTTCTTTCAGCAAGTAAGAAAATGAGAGTAACTGCATCCCCTGAATTAGTTAGTTCTTTACACATCGGACAGGAAGTAGTTCTGAATGAAGCCATGAATGTTGTAATGGCTAGAAAACCACACTTACTTGGTGAGGTAGCAACTGTTAAGGAAGTTCTACCAGATGGTACGCGGGCAGTAGTGGTGGGAAATAACGGTGAAGAGAGAGTAGTTGAATTAGCGGGAGAATTAATCAAACAAAAAACTCTTCGACTTCGAAGTGGAGACTCCGTAATGCTTGATTCTCGCTCTGGTCTCCTACTTGAAAGACTGCCTCGACCAGAAGTCGAAACGTTGTTACTTGAAGACGTTCCTGATGTGACTTACGAAGACGTAGGAGGATTAGATCTCCAGATAGAAAAAATTGTTGATGCAGTGGAGTTGCCATTTTTACATAAGGAACTTTTTACTGAATACTCTCTACCAGCACCTAAAGGAATCCTCCTCTACGGGCCTCCCGGCTGCGGAAAAACTTTGATCGCTAAAGCGGTTGCAAACTCTCTTGCACATAAAGTCGCAGAACTATCCGGAGAAGAAGAGGCGCCTAGTTATTTCTTGAATATAAAGGGCCCCGAACTGTTAAATATGTATGTCGGTGAGACCGAGAGGCAAATCAGACTCATTTTCGAAAGAGCACGGGAGAAATCTGAACAAGGCTGGCCCGTAATTGTCTTTTTTGATGAGATGGAGTCTCTATTTAGGACACGTGGAACGGGTATAAGTTCAGATATTGAGTCAACTATTGTTCCGCAATTACTCGCAGAAATTGATGGAGTTGAAGCACTGAACAACGTCATTGTTATCGGTGCTTCAAATCGAGAAGACTTAATAGACCCTGCCATTTTACGTCCGGGAAGACTTGATGTGAAAATCCGCATTGATAGACCAGACGCAACAGCCGCATCAAAAATATTCTCAAGGTACTTGGTACCTGAACTTCCAATTGATTCTGAACAAGTAAAGACACTTGGCGGAGGAGACAAAAACAAAGCTGTCCTTTCCATGATTGAAGAAACAGTCGAAGCTATGTATAGCGACAAGGAAACAAACCGTTTTCTCGAGGTGACTTATCAAAATGGTGATAAGGAAGTTCTCTATTTCAGAGATTTCGCTTCAGGTGCGATGGTGGAAAATATAGTCAGACGAGCAAAGACTTTAGCGATTAAGCGAAAATTGGCTGGCGGTAGAGAAGGAATCCATACCGACGACCTACTCCGATCTGTTCGACAAGAATTCCGCGAACATGAAGATCTTCCCAATACAACCAATCCTGACGATTGGGCAAAAGTTTCTGGCAAAAAAGGCGAACGAATCATCTACGTTCGAACTCTTATTAGCAACGATGAAGACGAAGCAGGTGGAAGATCTATTGATGGAGTAGCAACCGGACAGTATCTCTGACTCCACTCGAGTCCTAGGTGGGGTTAAAGTCAAATCGATGACTGTAAAGAAAACATTTGGCATAGAGACCGAGTATGGAGTGATCCATCGCGGAGTTTCAGATCCGAACCCGATTCTTGCATCGTCACTACTAATTAATGCCTATCTCTATGCCCATTCTCCGGCAGACAAAGGACCAGGCGCTCCTCGACCGGGCTGGGACTTTGTGCATGAAACACCGGATAAAGACTTACGTGGTTTTGATTTCCCAGAAGCTATAGCTCCCGAAATAGAGGCCCATTTAGTCAATGCAGTATTAACAAATGGGTCAAGATATTACGTAGATCATGCTCATCCCGAATTAAGCGCCCCAGAATGTTCAAACCCGTTATCAGTTGTTCAATATGACGTGGCTTCTGACAAGATTCTTGTTTCTTCAATGGAGGCCGCTAGGGAAGTGATGCCACCTGGTCAGGAAATAGTGGTCTATAAGAACAACTCTGATGGAAAAGGAAATAGTTACGGGTGTCATGAAAATTACCTAGTGGATCGAGAAACTTCTTTTGATCAAATAGCAGATCATGCAACCACTCACTTTGTTACGAGACAAATATTCACTGGAGCAGGAAAAGTGGGCTGTGAAATGTCTGGTTACAACCGCAGCGATGTTCCTTTTCAGATAACACAGCGTTCTGACTTTTTCGAAGAAAGAGTAGGCCTTGAAACCACTCTGAAGAGACCCATAATCAATACGCGAGATGAACCTCACGCCGATCCGACGAAATACCGAAGATTGCATGTGATAGTTGGAGACGCAAATCTTTGTCAGGTCGCAACTTTCTTAAAAGTAGGCACAACTGGAATTCTCTTAAGCATGATTGAATCCGGGACCTTGGACCAAAAAATACGATTCAAAGATCCTGTTCGGGCTCTTCAGCAGGTTTCTTTTGATCTAGCTCTTAAAGACCCACTTGAATTAATTGATGGAGTTACTACTACGGCTATAGAAGTGCAATGGTGGTTGTATGGTCAAGCAGAAAAGTATGTAGAAAATTTTGGAACTGAAAACATAGGGGGCGATTCTGCGTTGTTAGTACTTAAATGGTGGGAAAAAGTACTAGTTGGACTTGAGTCTCCCAATGACTTAGCCCCCTTGGTGGGAGTCCTTGATTGGGTTTCTAAAAAACACATATTAGATGGATTTCAAGATCGAAAAAAAATCGATTCGTCTGACGTTCAACTTGCTGCAATAGATCTTCAATATCATGATTTACGCCCAGAGAAATCATTATTTAAACGAATAAATCAGGAAATTTT
>CAJXEU010000013.1 GCA_913052525.1 uncultured Actinomycetes bacterium | reverse complement strand
ATAGATTCTTGTCGAGCTTCTTCAATAAAAGCGCAGGTATTCACAATAATCAAATCTGCATCTTGCGGTCGTTCAGTTGACGTCATCCCATCCTTTGTCAACAACCCAACAAGTTTGTCTGAATCCACCTCATTTTTTGGACACCCTAAAGTCACCAAATGGTAAGTCGAATCATCCATAACTTTCCTTAATTGTGGATTCTGTTAGCAGATACAAATAACTAGGTTAGCGGCCCTCGTTGGGCTGCTGATTTGATTCTCAAAGGCCTTGTTCTTGAAGATTGTCAAGTTCTTCGACTGTGATAAGAACTTCTCTAGCTTTTGACCCTATTGATGGACCGACAATCCCAGATTCTTCAAGGAGATCCATCAGCCGTCCAGCACGAGCGAAGCCCACTCGAAGTTTTCGTTGCAGCATTGAGGTTGAACCCAATTGACTTTCTACAACTAGCCGGCGAGCTTGTTCATAGAGTTCATCATCGCTACCGGAACTAGGACTTGGATCAGCAGTAACTGAGTCAGTTATCTCTCCCCCGATGGGAGAGGCTGATTTTTTTTGTTCCGATGTGACATCTTCAATTTCCACTCCTCCTATTTCTCCTTGTGTTTCTACTTGTTTGACCCAAGTAGCTACGATTTGTCGTACTTCTTCTTCGTCGACCCAGGCACCCTGTATTCGTTGCGGAGTACTAGAACTTGGACCCAAGAGAAGCATGTCTCCTTTGCCTACTAGACGCTCTGCTCCAGGCTGATCAAGGATCACCCTGCTGTCTGCCAAACTTGAAACGGCGAAAGCAAGGCGAGCTGGAATATTAGCTTTTATTACTCCTGTGATGACATTTACTGAAGGTCGTTGTGTAGCTACTACTAGATGAATCCCTACTGCACGTGCCATTTGAGCCAGTCGACAAATTGAGTCCTCGACATCTCTCGCGGCCACCATCATCAAATCCGCAAGTTCGTCAACAACCACGAGAATGAAAGGAAGATGCTTGTATCGTAAAGGGTCATCATTGTCGTCCATCACCCCTAACGGTGCTTGCAGATCTCCTCTCGCATGTGCAGCGTTGTATCCAGTAACGTCTCGGAACCCACAACTTGAGAGAAGATCGTAACGTCGTTCCATTTCTTTGACAGCCCAATTTAAAGCATTAGCAGCTTTTCTTGGATCTGTTACTGGAGCAGTTAACAGATGTGGAACGCCTTCATATTGACCCATTTCTACTCTCTTTGGGTCTATAAGAATAAGTTTGACCTCTTCTGGAGTTGAACGCATCAGTACTGAGGAAACTAAAGAATTAATGCACGAAGATTTTCCCGCTCCTGTCGCTCCAGCGATAAGAAGGTGGGGCATTGTTGAAAGATTTAGCATCACGGACTTGCCATTAATGTCACGACCAATTCCAACTTCTAAAGGATGGTTGGCTTTCGTTGCCTCTCCTGATATGAGAATGTCACCTAAAGCAACAACTTCTCGGTCATCGTTTGGGACTTCTATACCTATGGCTTGTTGTCCTGGAATTGGAGCGAGGATACGAACGTCTGCTGCTGCTAAGGCGTAAGCAATGTCCTTATGAAGGCTTGTAATTCTTGCTACTTTTACCCCCTCTCCTAATTGCAATGCATAACGAGTAACTGTAGGACCCACGGTCATGTCAGAAAGACGTGTTTCAACTCCATGTGCGGCGAGAGCCTCTTGGAGACGCATCCCTCTAGCTTCTACGAGTTTTGCATCCACATCATGAGTTGCGCTTCTAGCCAATATTTTGTTCGAAGGTAGTCTCCATATTGAATCAGCTGAAGCAGGTCCTAATTCGATTTTGAGTTGCTCACTTCCATCAGGAGCGGTCTTACTTTTGCGTTTTCTTTTCTTAGGCGAAGAAGCGACTTGAGTCTCTTGAAGAGGAGCGGGTTCAGGCTCAGACTCAGACTCAGACTCAGACTCAACTCTTGGAACTTGAACTGAATCGTTTGGTGGAATAAATAAGTCTGTTACGGCTTGTCGTAAAGCTCTTCCTATGGGGCGAAGAATATTCATTAACATCTTCGCCGCTTGACTCGCTGTAGTTTGAGTCGTGACTCCAAGACCAATGAACCCTATAACAACCAGAATAAGTGCTGCTGCCCATACGCCGAGCCAAGAATCGAGGCTTCCTCCAGTTACTAGTCCCAACAATCCACCTGCAGAACCCAATTCATCTGCACCATCTCCTAACCCTGGTCTTCCGCGCAAGATGTGTAAAAGGCCAGTGAAACTTGCCAAAGTAAATGCGACACCAACCGGCATACGCTTTGACAGTTCTGATATCTCAGGCTTTTCTCGGAACATAAGTACTCCAAGAAGAATCATGGCTATAGGCAAAATGAATTTTATTAAACCTATAGACCACCCAATTGCATCATCAAGCACCTGTCCAACTACGCCCGCTCGATCCAAATAAAGTGATAGGACACCTAAAAGACCGCCAAGCATTAAAAGCCATCCAACTATTTCGTCGCCCCATCCTTCAAAAGCTGCCTGAAAGAGACGCCGCAATTTACTCCCCTTTGAAGAACTTTCGGAGATAGAACTCTTCACTGAGCGAGGACTCGGCTTAGAAGTTGATTCTTTAGATTCGTTCTGTTTCGATGATTTGTTCACAACAGATTAAAATTACCACTAGAAGCCAGTGAAATCAGGCCTATCATCAATTATCGCATTTCAACTACAGGAATTAGCGTAGGACGTCTCCCAGTTCTTTCTGATACAAGTTGACCAGTTGCCCTACGTGCTTGTCTGCTGATTTTACTTAAATCTCGTTCGCCTTTCGCTAATACAGCTTCAACCGCATTAGTAACTGATTGAGAGACTTCAGTCAGCCACTCTTCTCTATTAGAAGGTTCAACCCATCCGCGAGATTCAACCACAGGCTCTTCAAGTAAAACTCCGGCTTCTTCGTCTACAATCACTCTTATCAAGATGAAGCCTTCTCCGGAGAGTTTCTGGCGCTCTTGGAGTAGTTCTTCGCTCACACGAGAGCCTTGTTCATCAATCATTATTTCTTTACCAGAAACACGTTCAATTTTTTTCAACCCAGAGTCTGTGAGAAGCACCTGGTCTCCATCGGTACAAAGTGCTACCTTTTCTTCGTTCATACCTCGTCTTATTGCTAGTTCATAGTGATCGACCAAATGGGTGTACTCGCCATGAACAGGTATAAACAATTCTGGGTTTACAGTTTCGTGTAATTCCATTAGCTCTTCTTGTTTGCCATGGCCGCTTGTATGCACTTGTACTTGGCCGCTATGCACTAAGCGAGCTCCTAGAAAAGCCAAGTTGTTTTGTAATCTTGAAACTGCAGATTCATTGCCTGGAATCGGATGAGAGGAAAAAATGACTGTATCGTTTTTTCCAATATCTAAGTGCCTATGTTCATTTTTAGCCAGTAACGCTAGTGCAGCCCGAGGCTCCCCTTGAGACCCAGTGCAAACAATACAAGTCTCTTCAGGTTCTAAAGATTCAATATCTTCAGGAGAAGCAATCATTTGGTCAGAAATTTTCAATAGCCCTAATTCTCGAGCAAGTGTGACATTCCTTTGCATAGAAGGGCCCAGCACTACCAAAGTTCGGTTTGTTTTTTTCGCAGCATCAGCAATTTGTTGAATCCGATGAATATGGCTTGAAAATGCAGCAACTATGATTCTTTGACTCTGATGGTGAAAAAAAATTTCTTCTAATACCGGTCCTATTTCACTTTCGCTAACTGTTTTACCAGATGACCCAGCATTCGTTGAATCCGCTAGGAGTAACCGAATTCTTCTGTCTTCCGCTATTTCTCTTAATCGAACTAAGTCTGTTGTTCTTCCATCTACAGGAGTCGGATCAAGTTTGAAATCGCTTGAGTGGACAATTGTCCCTTGCGGAGTATCAAACACTGTCATCAACCCACTGGGAGTTGAATGTGTGACCGGAAGAAACTCACAGTCAAAAGGGCCGATTTGACGACGATCATGGTCCTTTAATTCAACTTTTTCTATTCCTCGTATGCCGGCATAATCCAACTTCGCTTGAATCATGCCCAAAGTAAATTTGGAACCATAAATCGGAATACTAATTTCTTTAAGAAGATGCGGTAACCCGCCAATATGGTCTTCATGGGCGTGTGTGATAATGCATCCTTCTATTTGATCCGATCTTTCAATAATCCAAGAAAAGTCTGGAAGGACTGCATCCACACCTGGTAGATCCTCTGGGAACATTTGACCACAGTCCAAAAGAACAATGCGGTTTTCAATCTCTAAGGCAGCACAGTTTCGCCCAATACGGCCTAAGCCACCAAGAAAAGTGAGTGTGACTGAATTTGTCATTTGTTATTCAGTGTCGTCCCAAGCCCATAAGAACCGATCGTGCTTTCTCTTGTAAACCTTCTGGCTCAGGCCCCATAGGCAAACGGCAATCTCCACCGGGTAATCCAAGAACTTTCATCATTGCCTTTGTAGGGACTGGATTTGGATTCAAATCTCCGGATTCAAAATCATAAGAAGGAACAAGTTTTCTATTCATTTCTTGAGCTTCATCTATCTTGCCGGAAAAAAAGCTTTCCATTAAAGAAACTGTTTCAGGTGTAGTCCAATGGCTAGCGACGCTGACTGTGCCTACAGCTCCAACCACTAAGAGTTCTAAAGTTAAAGCATCTTCACCGCTGTAGACCTCAAAGCCCTCCGGGGCTTCACTTATTAACTGAGCAGTCGCTTCAACATCTCCAGCAGCATCTTTTACTGCCACAATATTTTCTGTTTCTTGTGCTAATCGAAGTATCGTTTCGGACTCCAACTTTCTTCCAGTGCGGATTGGAATGTCGTAAAGCATGATCGGCAATTCAGTACTCTCCGAGATTTGAAGATAATGTTCGTAGAGTCCAGCCTGAGAAGGCCGATTGTAATAGGGCGTAACGCTCAGAATTCCTTTAGCGCCAGCTTCTTCACATCTTTGAGTGTTAGTAATCGCAGACTTCGTGTCATTACTTCCCGCTCCTGCAATTACTGGAATTTCAACTGCTTCTACAACAGCTTTCACCAATTTAATTTGCTCATCTTGGGTGATGGTCGGAGACTCTCCCGTAGTTCCTGCGAGTACCAAAGCATCATTTCCTTGATGCGCCAGCCACTGGGCAAGATCGCATGCTCCCTTTACGTCTAGAGAACCGTCTTCGTTGAACGGCGTAATCATTGCCGTAATCACTCGACCAAATCTTGGCTTCATAGTGGCCTCTCATCCATCATTCATTTTTCTCATCGGCTTCTTTGGATCTCTCTATGCCGAGAGTACCCAATAAATTCTCATGTAACTCAAACCATACGGTGTGATACGAATCAATCATCGGTTTTGTGAACCATTCAGGTTCATTATTTTGAACTTTATGCAACGCTTCAGAGAATCGGTGACTGTACCCCTCAAATCGATTCAAAGAAGCTGCTAGTGACTGGCAAACTGGCTGGATTTCATCGTTAATGTCTACAAGTCGTGCGATTACTTCTTCATCATAAGACGCATCAGAATGGTCGTTTATTTCTTGTTCACCTTCAACTGTTCGTAGTTGCCAATCAGTGCATAAAGATAGAAATTTTTGGTTACTTGAGAGAAAGCCTTGATAGTTGGAATTTATCTCTTCGCTAAATCCAGAAGACTCTAATTCGGAAGATACTAATTGCTGGCTTTTCTCTCTCCCTTCTGGTGTGAGCATCCAGCCTTCTATCCTTCCTTCGCGGTAATTAACAAGATTGTTTTCTCTGAATGAATCAAGGCAGCTTTCTACTTCTTCATTGTTGAGTCCAGTCGAACAGACTATTTCAGAGGACTGTACAAATCCTCTGATACGTAAGGTGTGTAAAATTAGGAGTTCTGGCTCACTCTGGTAACTCATAGGTTCATACTTTCTGGACAGCCTGCTTAGATACTTTTCTAAGCACCAAAGGATACCCAATAAGAGCAATCGTCATAAATATAAACCATTGAACAGCATAGGAAAGATGAGGCCCTTCTGTTAGGTCAGGAAGTGGAAGCGGCATCGGAATCTTAGTAACTGCATTCAACTCTTTTTCCTGAAGAACCACTGAAGCTAAATCTATTTGCCAGTAATCGCTTAGAACCTCTAAATCTATTTCTGCCATTTCATCCCCATACCCTCTATCATCTTTTTTCCCCGCTATTACTAGACCGCTAACGTCAACTTTTCCGGTTGGGGGAGATAAATTCTCAGGACTTGCTTCTAAATAAACTGACCGTGGTATAAAACCTCGATTTACAGCAACGAACAATGAATTCTCAAGAGTTTCAAGGGCAGTGACGACATGCACTCCAGCAACTCCGTTTTGTGATCTATTTACAACATAAATTTGTTTGGACGGGTCAAATTCTCCCGAAACTTCAGCGACACGGTAAAGGATGTCTGATTCCTCCTCAAAGCTCTGGAGAAGATCAGAAAGTCGTTCTGTCGGTTGTTCAAATCGTGATGCAACTATGGAGTTATAAGACTGTCTTTCATTTAGGCGGCTTAACTGCCACATCCCGAGTGTAAAAGTCGAAACAACTAAAGCAAGCACCAATATGTGAGAAATAATCCAACTAGGCCTTAATAGGCGATGCCTGCCTGAACTCATGGTTGTCTTTAAATTCCGAGTAGAGATTCAAGACCTACTGTAAGCCCAGTTCCTTGAATATTTTGTGTCGCCAGTACCACCCCTGGCATAAATGCACTGCGGTCTGTGGTGTCATGACGAATGAGTAAAGACTGACCTGTAGTTCCTAGCAGTACTTCTTGATGAGCCACCATTCCTTCCATACGGACTGAATGGATTTTTATGTTTGCTTCAGCGGCTCCACCCCTTGTTCCAGTAAGAGTCTCTCTGCTGGTTGGATCTTCTGCCCATTCTTGAGAAGCAGAAGCCATCATTTCAGCGGTAGCAATTGCAGTTCCTGAAGGCGCTTCAACCTTATTATTATGATGAAATTCAATAATCTCTGCTGTCTGGAACCATGGGGAAGCCATTTCTGCAAATTTCATCATTAAAACAGCCCCAATAGCGAAATTTGGCACAACAAGACAAGCGCTCTGATCAAAAACTTCACCTAGAGATTTGTAGTCTTCTTCAGTTAGTCCGCTAGTGCCGACAACTGCATGAATTTCTGCTGCGGCTATTTCTGGCAGATTGATGAGAGATGCTTTCGCAACAGTGAAGTCAATCACTACTTCGGGCCTTGCAGATATGAACTCTTCAATTGACGTTAATACTGGTAGGTCATCTATGATATTTTCTTCTTGTTTGAGATCAAAAAGAGCTATGACTTCTAGTCCCTCTGCTTCTATTAACGCCTGGTGGGCGGCGCGCCCCATCCGTCCAGTTGCTCCCAGTACTCCGATTTTACGATTTTTTGGTTCTATATCCATATGAGGAGATTAGCGCCCAAAGAGCCTACTGGAGAGTTGTTTATTACTTTCTAGCGATTCTCACCTCAAAGCAATAAAAAAATTCTATAAACGTTATTCTTGCGAGGTGAAGAAATTAGTCACTGCCACTCTATTTGTTGCTTTCATTTTGGGTATAACTATTTTTTTACTTATCGATGATGAAGAGAATCAAACTCAGTCAACACCGATAACTGACGAAAGAGTTCCCGTCATTTCTGATAGTGAAGTATCTGAAGAAAAAAATTCTCTAAATATTGAATTAATCCGGGTGCTTCAACTTGATTTATCGAAACTTGCGGAAGAAACCTTTACCATGAATATCGAAGAAATTAGAGCAAGCCATCTTGAGCGTGTTGAAGTTTTTAAGGAAAGAGTTGTATTAGCGCAAGAAGTAAATACTCTCTTAGGGTCCTACCCTTGGGGTCCTTCAACTGAGGTTGAGGAACTTCAATCTCTTTTAGGTTTAGTTGTTGACGGTGTATACGGAGAAGATACTCGCACTGCTCATATATCTGAACTTACAATCAGAAAACTCATTATAGATAACGTTCCTAACGGAACTGAGTCAGTCAAAGTCGCAACTTCTGTGAATCGTCTTCCCATCCCGGAGATTGTTTCAATTCCTGCAAGAGATTGTTTAGAAGAGACCCCTCATCTTCGTTCATGTTGGCCTGGTCATGAAGGAGGGAACGAACCGACAATTCAAGCAGCTTTTGATGCCCTGCCTCTAGCTTTACGGAACAGAATTCCATCGGATTTTATTTTGGTCAATGGCTGTCACCCTTTTTCGGATCGATGCCCTTATGGAGTTATGGACAGTCGTGGCTGGGGGCCTAATGGGCGTTGTTGTGACATGCCTTGGGGCCGGTCAATTTGGATTTCGAATCGCGGAATTAACTCTGGACACCTAAATGACATAATGATTCACGAAGCGTTTCATGCTGTTGAGTACACAACACTAAATCAGGACATACGTACCCGATTAACAGGTGAGTTTGGTGATAGTGAAAGAGCCGCAGACGGAGCCGTTGCCTACTTTGGGGGCAACTGGCAACATTATCGAGGGTCAGGTACTGGACTTACCGATTCCCAATCTGCTCTTTTTGACGAAATTTTTAGTTAACGACAAAAGAGTTTTAGCGACCTTTGCGTCGACGCCCTCGGTTTCGATGTGACTCCGGCCCTAGATCTCCATGAACACTTTCTAGTTCTGCAGCAAATGCTTCTTCAAAAGAAGCTTCTTTTACCTCTTGAGCGTCGTCATCATCCTCATAATCATCATTTAAATTGTAATTTTCGTCTCCGTCGTCTTCGTCGTCTTCGTCGTCTTCAAAACCTTCATCAGATTTCGCTTCAACGATTTCTTCGGGTTCTGATTCTTGGGTCTCTTTGACCTCGCTGCTGCTTTGAATGTCTTCTTCAGAGTCATCTTCTGCAGGAGTGAGAGAAATCTTTCCATTCGGATCAACATCTTCGACTACGACTTGAATCTCTTGCCCTAATTCAAGCACATCTTCAACTCTGTCAATTCTCTTAGATCCTCCAATTTTTGAAATATGTAGAAGACCATCTCGTCCAGGGAGAATATTTACAAAAGCACCAAACTTAGTGATGTTTACGACTTTTCCTGGATAAGTGACCCCTACTTCTGCTGTAGGAGGGTCAACAATAAGCATAATTTGACGTACTGCTTCATCCACTATTGCTCGATCTGGTGAAGCAATAGAAACGATTCCTACCATTCCATCATCATCGACACTTATGTCTGCTCCAGTTTCAGCTTGGATTGTGTTAATCATCTTTCCTTTTGGTCCAATGACTTCACCAATTTTTTCTACTGGAATTTCAAAGCTCTCTATCTTTGGTGCGTGTTCGCCTACATCTTCACGTGGAGCTGGAATCGCTCCAGTCATGACAGACAGGATCTGCATCCGTGCTGCTTTAGCTTGATCCAAAGCAGATGCCAGAACTTCAGCAGGGATACCATCAATCTTTGTATCTAATTGCAGAGCTGTCACAAAGTCTTCTGTTCCTGCAACTTTGAAGTCCATATCTCCAAAAGCATCTTCTGCACCGAGAATATCAGTGAGCGTTACGTACTTGCCTTCGTGGTATACCAACCCCATGGCTATTCCTGCTACAGGGGCTTTTATTGGCACTCCAGCATCCATCATTGACAGGGCCCCAGAACAAACTGACCCCATTGATGATGAACCATTCGATGCCAAAACTTCTGAAACTAAACGCAAGGTGTAAGGAAACTCTTCGAAGCTAGGAACAACAGGGAATAATGCTCTTTCAGCAAGAGCTCCGTGACCTATCTCTCGTCGTTTCGGTCCCCGCATAAAACCTGTTTCTCCGGTTGAGAACGGCGGAAAATTGTAATGATGCATAAAACGTTTGCGATCAATTGGATCAATACCATCAATCATTTGATCCATTCGTCCTGTGCCGAGGGTAGTGATATTCATTACCTGTGTTTCGCCTCGCTGGAATAAACCAGATCCATGGGCGGTTGGAATGATTCCTACATCAGAGGAAAGGGGCCGTATTTCTGAAGGGTTTCTTCCATCAATGCGGATTTCTTCTTCTATTATTCGTTTACGAACAGAGTCTTTTGTTATAGAACGAATTGCTGCACCTATTTGAGTTGCAGCATTTTCAACCTCAGCAAATTGCTCTGAAAGTTCTTCTTGGATTGTTGCTTTAACTTCAGATTCTGCTTCTGTTCGTGCACTCTTATCCGCAATGGTTTGAGTGTCTGCGATTCGTTGTCTTCCTGCTGCATCTACTGCTGCGAAGATTTCATCGGAGTAATCGATAGAAACTTCATACGTCATGGTTTCTGGTTCACCCACAACCTTGACTAGTTCTTGTTGGAGTTCAATTACTTCTTTGATGTATTGCTTGGAAAATTCCAGTCCTTCTGCGAGAACTGATTCATCTACTTTTTTGGTTCCTGCTTCATAAATGTCACTGGTTGCTTCAGTGCCTCCTGCTTCTACCATCATCACTGCCACGTCACCACCATCTAGTGCTCGACCGGCAACCACCATTTCAAAAGCTGAGTCTGCTCCTTCTTCGTAGGTGGGATGCGCTACCCATTCTCCGGCAGAAGACCACGCGATCCGAACTGCCCCAACGGGTCCGTCAAATGGAATTGGTGAAAGCATCAAAGCTAATGACGCCCCATTTAAAGCTAAGACATCGTGAGGGTTCTCCATGTCCGCCCCTGTAACCGTTCCTACTATATGAACCTCGTTGCGGAATCCTTCTGGGAACATTGGGCGAAGAGGCCGATCTATTAGACGGCAAGTTAAAATCGCAGTTTCTGATGCACGTCCTTCACGACGAAAGAACGATCCGGGGATCTTTCCTGCGGCATACATTCGTTCTTCGATATCCACGGTGAGTGGGAAGAAGTCTGCTCCTGGTCGGGCTGACTTTGCTCCTGTAGCTGTTACGAGAACAGTTGTATCTCCTAGGCGGGCTAGTACAGCTCCTCCAGCTAATCCTGCTAGCCGGCCGGTTTCGAATGAAATAGTTTTTTCGGTCTCAGTAAAAGTATGTGAGACACTTTGAATTGTTGTCATGTTTTTCCTTAATTTCTCTAATGTGGTATTCACCACAGAAGGTTGATGACGTTCAATTTGTTGAGTCTTC
This sequence comes from uncultured Actinomycetes bacterium, assembly GCA_913052525.1. Classification (GTDB taxonomy): domain Bacteria; phylum Actinomycetota; class Acidimicrobiia; order Acidimicrobiales; family MedAcidi-G1; genus MedAcidi-G2B. Next base: position 2,300 of record CAJXEU010000013.1, on the reverse strand, counting down.
AGTTTCCAGTTGGATGTTTCTCAAAGCACTATGTGTGAAAATGATTGAGCGACATGCAGCTGGCACTGATGACTGCTATAAATTTCGCGTCTTTTCCTACTATCTGATTTTGTCGTTTAAAAGTTTGGTTTCAAGACCTGATGGTTGTTGTAAGAGACAACTACCGTCGAAGCCCTAACTTAGCAATTATTGCGCGATAGCGCTCGACATCGTTTTTACTAACGTAGTCGAGCATCCGTCGACGGCGTCCGACGAGCATCAAGAGCCCTCTTCGACTGTGATGATCTTTCTTATGAACTTTTAGATGTTCAGTTAAATGATTGATCCGATCACTAAGTAAAGCGATCTGCACTTCTGGAGAACCTGTGTCGCTCTCGTGTAGTCGATTTTCTGTGATTGTTTCAGCCTTTGGGGGCAAATTAGTCGGCATGTATAACCTCTGGGTTTCTGACCCGGCCTCATAACGGGTTTACACCACGTTGGAAGCCACGTAGGGTCGGGGTTTCTTGCCGACCCTGATAGTTCACCTTGAACTATCTACGAGTATCAATCCTACCAGTGCCTTCGAAAAGGAACACCTTTAGTGAAATACCAACTAGAAACTATCTTTAACTATTTGGGCCATTTCTATTGCAGCTTCGGCACAATCTCCACCTTTATCACCTGATTTCACTGCAGCCCGTTCCAAAGCCTGAGCATAATCTTCAGTGGTTAAAATACCGAAAATTACTGGAACTCCGGTATCTAGACTTACTCGCATGATTCCTGCTGATGCCTCTCCTGCTACATAGTCAAAATGAGGCGTTTCTCCTCGGATGACAGCCCCTAGACAAATGACTGCATTTACTTTTTTGGAATCTGCAAAAGATTTTGCTGCTAAAGGCGCTTCAAAGGCTCCTGCTACCCAAACAAGATCGATATCTTCATCTTTCACCTCAAATTTTTTCAATCTGGCGAGCGTTCCTTCAAGTAATTGGTGTGTGATTGCGTCATTAAAACGACAGGCAACTATTCCAATTCGAATACCATCGCCATTCAATGGGAAATTTAATTCTTTCACTCTGACCCCGTTTCTTCGGTGTCTTCAGATAAGTCATGTCCAAGTCGCTCTCGTTTTGTTTCGAGATAGCGGATGTTTTCCTCATTAGGGTCTGTTTTTAAAGAAACCCGGCCGACGATATTGAGGCCATAGCCTTCAAGTCCGCCATATTTCACCGGATTGTTAGTCATTAATCTCATTTCAGTGATTCCTAAATCAGCAAGAATCTGTGCTCCGACTCCATATTCTCGAGAGTCAACTGGAAGTCCCTGTTGTAAATTGGCGTCAACGGTGTCTAGTCCTTCATCTTGGAGTTTGTAGGCACGTAACTTATGCCCTATTCCTATACCACGGCCTTCGTGTCCTCGAAGGTAGACGATAATGCCAGCTCCTTCTTCTCCGATGATTTCTAAGGCTGAATCAAGTTGTGATCCACAGTCACAACGTATTGAGCCAAGAAGGTCTCCAGTTAAACATTCAGAGTGAACACGAACTAGTGGCTCCTTTACCTCACTGATGTCTCCGAGCACATAAGCTACGTGTTCTATCTCGTCAAGAATTGATCGATAAGCATGTGCTGAGAATTCTCCGTGTCGTGTCGGGATTCTCGCTTCTGCAAAATGTTCGACTAGCTTTTCGTTACGTCGGCGATATCGAATCAAGTCTGCAATCGTGATGAATAGAAGATTATGTTCGTTTGCGAATTTTTCTAATTCTGGAACTCGTGCCATTGTTCCGTCTTCATTAACTATTTCGCATAAGACCCCAACTGGAGATCGTCCAGACATTGAACAAAGATCTACGGCGGCTTCTGTATGGCCTGCTCGTTTTAAAACTCCACCTTTTCTTGCTCGTAATGGGAAAATATGTCCTGGTCGGGCAAAATCTGTACCAACTTGATCAGGATTAGCTAACGCTACGACAGTTGCCGAACGATCTGCTGCCGAAATACCGGTACTGGTGTCTTGTATAACATCCACTGAAACTGTGAAAGCAGTCCTCATGGACTCAGTATTCTCTACGACCATTAGAGATAGGTCGAGTTGGTTTGCTCTGTCATTAGACATTGGCGCGCAGATGACTCCGCTCGTATATCGAATCATGAAATTCATTTTTTCGGGAGTCATTGCATCTGCTGCGATAATCAAGTCTCCTTCATTTTCTCGATCTTCATCATCGACTACAACGAGGAATTCTCCCCGTGCGTAGGCTTCTATCGCTTGTTCAATGCTTGCTAATGGCATTAATTCTCTCCCTTTAC
>CAJXEU010000012.1 GCA_913052525.1 uncultured Actinomycetes bacterium | reverse complement strand
TTCGACCCGGCTAAAGTCGCCGGCTTTCATTTCTTCTGCGAGAAGCTTTCGCCCAGTTGGGTTTATACGTTCACCTATCATGACGAATGGGCGGCCAAAGCCAATCGTTAACTCTTTAGTTGCGGAGCTTAAAAGGGTGTCGGTCATTAGTTTCTCCTAACGGCTATTTGTCGCTTGATGATTCGACGCCTCCGGAGCGTACGAGATTTTTTACACGTTCAGGCGGGTAAGCCACTTCAATTTTCGTAATTTCTTCCGCTACTGCAGCAGCAAGATCAGGTCCACATTCCTGTGCCTCTCTCCGCCATTGTCTGACGTAGTCATCTGTTGAAGATAATCCAGCGACCATGGCGGCTTGATCGATTGCTAATTGAAATCGAGAGTCCAATAATGCTTTTTCTCTGATTCGCCCACTCTGAGCTGTAATTTGTGCAGGTATATCACGCCAATAAATTGTTATAAGTGAAGAAGCCATATCAGGAAATTCCAGTTGATCGTTGTCTGGTGGGCGGTTCTAAATTAATAATATTTGAACCTAGATCTCCGTAGCCCGTATGAAAGGTCTCAAAATTAAGCCCGAGACGTTCTGCGGCATCACGTGCCTTCTTCTCAATTTCAGGGTCATTGGTTTGAGCTAAATAAACGAGACGAGTGTAGGAGCCAAAATAATCCTTTAGTAACTCAGGGTGTCGATCAAGCCAGAGGGCCTTGACGACTAAGCGATCAAAATGTCGCGTTAGATAGTCAGTGAGATAGAAGGTTCCAATTTCAGCATCCTGTATTTCAGCAAAATGCTCACTGCCAGCAAAAAATTCATAACAATGAGCTCCAGGAAGACGCTCTACCTGAAGTTCCTCACAAACCTTGTCTAGAAGTCCACCTGTACCGCAATCGGCATAGCCAACGTAGATGCTTTTGTAGCTGTTCTTTGCCTGAGTTACTCGCTGTCTAACAGCTTCAGGGATCAGTTCAGGAGAGTTATGATACGAGGCAGGTAGACATTCAATATCAATAGCTTTCAAACCATTGATTTTTACTAATTCAAGTAGTTCTCTTGCTAGTGCTCCGCAAGCAACTACAAGAGTTCGAGATGTGGTATCAGAGTCTGGCATAGTTTCCGAAACCATTAAAAATAGTTAAGCGGTAGAGGCACGTCGTTCGGCTACTAGACGTTGTGCTGTTTCAGCAGCCACAGCAGCATCTCGACAATACGCATCAGCCCCGATCGCTTCTCCGAATTCTTCATTCAGAGGGGCTCCACCGACGATAACCATGTATTCCTCTCTGAGGCTCTTCTCTATAAGTGTGTCAATAACAACTTTCATGTACGGCATTGTGGTGGTCAATAGAGCCGACATTCCAAGAAGGTCAGGTTTGTGCTCATCAAGAGCCCCCAAGAATTCTTCAACATCTGTATTGATACCTAAGTCAATAACTTCGAATCCAGCTCCTTCAAGCATCATCCCTACTAAATTCTTTCCGATGTCATGAATGTCACCTTTAACGGTTCCAATGACGACTTTTCCAACGGGTTCAGCTCCAGTTTCAGCCAACAGAGGACGTAATATTTCCATTCCTGCTTTCATAGCGTTGGCGGAAAGGAGAACTTCAGGGACAAATAAAATCCCGTCGCGGAAATCAATACCTACAATCCGCATGCCTTCTACTAAGGCGTTGTTCAGGATATCTGAAGGACTCCATCCGCGTTCAAGCAAAATATTAGTTCCTTCAACAATTTCTTCCCTTAATCCGTCGTAGAGGTCATCATGCATTTGCACAACGAGATCCTCATCAGAAAGGTCTGCGAGAATTATCTCTTCTTCTGGCTGTTCTTCTGTCATTATCGGGATTCCCCTTATTCCGAGTATTTGATTTGTGACCTTGTAGGTGAATGTGACTTCTTAGTTTTACTTTATTTAGAACCACTAGACCAAATCATCCCATAAAGTGGGAAAGGTCTATATGAGGAAACTCTACTGACAACTAATCAATGAGTCCACCATTCTTTGTGCACTTCCCGTATGGTGGAAAGTACGATTTAAGTAATTTGGAGGTGAAATACCATATGAAGGTTGTTCAGAGTATCGGACGAGCTTTTGACATCTTGAATGAGATTTCAAGAAATCCATCTGGAATCAGTGAATTGTCTCGTAGTACTGGCCTGCCGACAAGCACCGTAGCTCGGCTTCTTTATTCCCTTGAAAAATTAGACGTCGTAGAACGCGAGGGTGGAAAGTCCATTTATCGTATAGGCCCATCAATTGTGACTATGGCTTCTAGCGTAAATCCCACCCAGAGGCTACTTACGGCAGCACAACCTCATTTACGAGGGCTTGTAGAAATACTTGGAGAGGCAGCAGGTCTTGCGATCCCAGCAGGTCATGACGTGCATTACATCGGAGAGATTGACTCTCCGCATCCAGTACAAATTCGTGATTGGACGGGTACAAGTCTTCCTATGCACATTGTTCCTTCAGGAATTATCTTTTTAGCTCATTGGCCTGATGATGCGGTTGAAGCTTTTTTACGTCATCCATTAGACCGATTTACTGCACAAACTGTTATTTCACCTTCGGAAATACGTCAACGCATTTTTGAAGCAAGAGAAAAAGGTTATGTGTGGCTCTTCGAGGAGTTTTCTGAGGGAATAAATTCAATCGCAGCACCAGTCTTTAATCACACCGGCTCAGTACTAGGCGCTTTACACAGCCATGGTCCCTCCTACCGTTTTCCCTCTGAGGAGATGGAAAAAGTGATCGCTAAACGCGTAGTTCAGACTGCTGCTTCCATCTCAGAAGCTTTGGGGTTTACTCCCTAACCGAACCAACAAAGAACTATCAGGTTTTGTATGTCAGCAATATATGGAGTAATCGCAGCACTGGGAGTAGGAGTAGGAGATCATGTAACCCGAGGGTCAGCCGATCGAAGTTTTATATCACAAGCATTAGGAGTTTTTTTCTTTGGAAACTTTATTTGTGCTTTATTAGCTGTCTGGTGGTTTGGAGGAGAGTGGCGTTCCGGGGATCTGATAGTTGGTGCTTTAAGTGGATTGATTGCCGTGTCTGCAATCGGAACGCTTTACCTCGGTTATCAAGCAGCAAGTGCCGGTGTGGTTGGCCCTCCAGCCGCAGTCTTAGCAGTAGTGGTTCCGGTTGGATTTGATTTAACTTTTGGCCAGATACCCTCAAACCAAATTTTGGTTGGAATCGTAATTGGAATTGTTTCAGTATTACTTATTTCGTTCAATCCGTTATTTGCCGGAAATTTACGACGTGGTATTGGGTTTAGTGTTATAGCTGGGCTTAGTTACGGGTTCTTATTCGTGACCCTTGATCAAATTAGTGCTGAGAGCGGATTCTGGTCTGCGGTATCTCAACGCATGGTTGGGTTTTTAATATTCGCAGGATTCAGTTTGCGTCAAGGACGCAAAGTGTTTCCTACAAAAAATGCTGTTTGGATTTCTTCTCTTGGCGCACTTTTCGCCAGTGTCGGAGCTCTGGCATTTTTATATGGACTCCAACATGGAGATTTAGCACCAGTAGCAGCCGTTGGAACTCAATACGCCGCAGTCACTGTCATATGTGGCTATTTCTTTCGGAAAGAAAATCTGCGTTCTTGGCAATGGATCGGTTTAGCGGGCACTGTGGCATCCCTCTCTCTCATCGTCACAGGTTGATTCTTTTAGGCACTAAATAAAATAAATGTGTTACTTCTTTTGGGTTGACTTTCTTGTGGGTTAGGTATGATCCAAATTCGTGGTTAGAACGTATTTGATGCTCTATCCCGAAGAAGTAACTTCGCTCGAATAGGAGAAAAAGATGAGTGAGTTTCCTACCAAAGCCAAAGTAGTGGTTATCGGAGCAGGCATCGTTGGTAACTGTCTCGTGGGACACCTTGCCCGATTAGGTTGGGAAGATATCGTTCTTTTAGACAAAGGACCGCTGCCAAACCCTGGTGGTTCTACAGGTCATGCTTCTAATTTCATTTTTCCTGTTGACCACAACAAAGAAATGGCTTTACTCGGAGAACAAAGCGCGAACCAGTACCGAGATTTAAGCCTTTCAGTTGATTCTGGCGGCATCGAAGTGGCACGTACAGAAGAGCGCATGGAAGAACTCAACCGCCGTATGACGTCGGCAAAAGCTTGGGGCATTGAGGCTCATCTACTTTCTCCTGCAGAAGTTAAAGAACTCGTTCCTTTCGTAAATGATGACGTCATTCTTGGTGGTTTCTATTGCCCAACCGTTTCAGTAGTTGATTCGTTAGAAACAGGAACTGTCATGCGGAAAGAGGCTGTAGAGACAGCAGGATGTCAGGTTTTTGCTAACACTGAAGTTTTAGACGTTGAAACCTCTGAACAACCTGGCGGGATAACTCAAGTTGAAGCAGTAGTTACCGATAAAGGAAGAATTGAAACAGAATACGTCGTTATTGCATGCGGAGTATGGTCAAACCGTATAGCGAACATGGCAGGAGCAACCATTCCTTTAGCTCCCGTAGTTCACCAAATGGCTGATGTGGGCCCTATGGATATTTTGGCTGAAACAAATAATGAAATCGGGTATCCGATTGTTCGCGACATGGACACTTTTTGTTATGAACGACAATCATCAGGATCAATGGAAGTTGGTTCCTATGGTCATCGCGCCATCATTCATCATCCAGACACGATTCCTTCAAACGAAGAAGCAGCGCTATCTCCAACAGAGATGCCGTTTACCCCAGACGATTTTGATGATCAGATGGAAACAGCAATTGAACTAATGGACATGCTTGGCGACGCCGAAATTAAATACGCCATAAATGGACTTCTTTCCCTCACTCCTGATGGTATGCCATGCCTTGGTGAAACTACAGAAGTGAGAAATCTTTGGTCCGCTGCAGCTGTTTGGGTAAAAGAGGGACCAGGAATGGCTCAAGTTGTAGCCGAATGGATGACCTACGGATATCCACGGGTAATTGATGTACACGGTGCAGATATCGCTCGCTTCTATGACGGTGAACGCTCCGAAGATCATATCTGGTCTCGCGCTGACGAAAGTTTCATCAAGACATATGGGATAGTTCATCCAAGTGAGCAATGGGGAGGACGACGAAATATTGACGTCGGACCTTACTTTTCACGACAAGAAGATCTTGATGCCATGTTCTTTCAAGCAAGAACATGGGAACGACCACAATGGTACGGTGCAAACGCAGACCTAGTAGATCGGTACGATCTAAAAGAAAGAGAAGTCGAATGGGATAACCGCTGGTGGAGCCCTATCACGACTGGAGAACATCTGAACCTTCGTGAAAACTGTGGGTTAGTAGATCTCAGCGCTTTCCAAATTTACACACTCGAAGGAGAGGGAGCAGTTGAATACGCTGACTACCTCGCTGTAAACAAAGTTGATGTTCCAGTAGGCCGATCAATTTACACCCCATGGCTAAATCAAGATGGAGGCTTCCACTCTGACTTAACAATGATGCGCCTAGCCGAAGACAAAGTAGCCATAGTCACCGGAGTATTTGACGGAGGGCGCGACTCTTTCTGGGTCAACCGACATATGCCAACAGACGGATCAGTCAAATTCACGAACCTAACTCACAAAATAACCACTCTCGGTCTGTGGGGACCCAACGCCCCAGTCACTTTGGCCCAATTAACTGACCATGACCTCACTCAAGAAGGGTCCTCATATGGATCAATCGTTGAAGTAGAGATCGCTGGGTTACCTTGCCGCATATTCCGTATTTCTTATGTAGGCGACACTGGATGGGAAATTTACACTGACTGGGATAATGGCCCTGCTCTCTGGGATGCCTTAATGAAAGCTGGAGCGGATCTAGGTATCCGAGCGACAGGCGGTGGGGTTTATGGATCTTCTGGCCGGCTTGAAAAAGGTTACCGACTCATGGGGGCTGAACTAGAGAGTGAATACAATCCACTTGAAGCAGGCTTAGCTCGACCTAAGGTAAAAGCAGCAGACTTCATAGGCAAAGAGGCATATCTCGCAGCTCGCGAAAAGGGAGACCCTGAGGTAGCGATGTGCACACTCACCGTTGAAGATCTCACCGATGGCAAGGGACGTTCGCGACACCCACAAGGCGGAAACGAACCTATTTTGACTATGGCCGGAGAACGAATCGTTGATTCACACGGGCGAGCAAGTCGAGTCACTTCAGCTGGGTATGGCCCATCAATTGGTAAACACTTACTGATGGCCTATTTACCAACTGAACTGGCGGTTCCAGGAACAGATCTTCAAGTTATGTATATGAATGAGCTTTACCCAGTAAAAGTTGGGTCTACAGGTTCTGTATTTGATTCAGAAGATTCACGCCTGAAATCATAAGGAACAGCTCATGCGTCTTTTAGTTTGTGTAAAACGAGTACCAGCACCTGGAGCGCGAATAAACATAACCGCAGACGAGCAAGACGTCGATGCTGCTCACCTAGGCTTTACAACAAGTCCCCATGAAGAATGCGCCCTTGAAGAAGCGGTTCAGATTGTTGAGAACCATGGGGGAGAAGTAACTGTTCTAACTCTCGGACCGGCTGAAGCAGAAGAACAATTGCGTTACGCCGCGAGTGTAGGGGCACATCACTTTGTGCTACTTCCTGTCGTAGAAGCTGATTGGGATCCACAAAGAACTGCCAGCGCGTTGACAAAAGCAGTTCAAGACTTAGAAGAAGGTAGCGAGCCATTTGACCTTGTTTTGTTTGGAAATGAATCGGCAGACTCTGGCGGCTTCCAAGTCGGAGTCCGTGTAGCTCAAGCTTTAAGCCGTCCAATGGTTAACGGAATAAAAGGCATAGAAATGGGTGAAGGCACAGTTACTGCTCGACGTGAAATGGATGGAGGATTTGAAGTCTATAAAATGCCGACACCAGCGATCTTAGGGATAAAAGAAGGAATAAATCTACCTCGTTATCCAACGATGAAAGGCCGGCTAGCTTCAAAGAAAGCAGAAGTTGAAGTTACTGAACCGACTTCAGAACAAGGCGGTCAAACTCGAGTACGACTTCACCGTCCGGAAGAGAAAGTTTCAGAAACTGTCATTTTAGGTAAAGGTCCAGAAGCGGCACCAGCAGTGGTTGACCTACTGCAAGAACTTGGAGTTCTTTAAATGTCAGTACTAGTTCTTTGTGATCACGATCGAGGCATACTTGCCGAAGCTTCGCTGGAAGCTCTTACATTTGGACGGAGACTTGCCAATGATCTTGGCGTAACTTGCAACGGTGTCTTAATAGGAGAAGGCGCTGACGATGCTTCAACCTCTATAGCTTCATACGGGGCGGACAGTATTTATATGGTTGAGCACAGTCTGTTAACAGACTATGGACCAGCAGCGTGGGGAGAATCTTTGGTCCAGTTAGTTAACGAAACCAGCCCAATTGCAGTTCTAGCATGTGGAACAGATCGCGGAAATGAAGTAATAGCTCACTTAGCAGCCACCCTTGATGCGCCATTTGTAGCCAACTGCCTAACAGTAGATGCAGGCAATCCTTCTTCGTGGCTGATGACTCGAGTCCAGTGGGGCGGATCGCTACTTGAAGATAGCGAACTTTCTACAGATCAAGTAAAGATACTTACAGTGGCTCACCATGGAATAGAAGCAGAGCAAACCAACTCTTCAAGTCCAGGACAAAAAGAATCTTTCACTCCCGAACTTGAAGAATCTGTGACTCAGACCATCGTTACAGATCGGGTAGTCCTAACTCAGGGAATCACTCTTTCAACTTCTCCGGTAGTGGTTGGTGGTGGACGTGGTGTCGGTTCAGCAGAAGCCTTTGCTCCGCTAGAAGAACTAGCCGAAGAATTAAATGGAGTGGTTGGCTGCTCTCGCGCAGTTACAAATAATGGTTGGAGACCACATTCTGATCAAGTAGGACAAACTGGTACTCGTATTGCCCCACAGATATATATAGCGAATGGAATTTCAGGAGCGATTCAGCACTGGGTTGGCGCCATGGCTGCTAAAAATATTCTCGCTATAAATATTGATCCAGAAGCCAATATGGTGGCTAAAGCGGGATATGCAGTTATTGGAGATCTACATCAAGTCATACCAGCAGTCTTAGAAGAAGTTAAGCGTCGGAAATCTTAGGAGTTAAATTTCGTAAACCTGTTCAGGAGTCTGTTCAAGATTTACCGGTGTGATCTTCTGATTAAAACGCAAGGGAACCCAGCCCCGTAAAGAATTAATCATCCAAAGTGATGAAGCCTTATTTAGATCAGAACGATGAATAACGTTTTCGGTGATTACACCTTCAGCAATTAACTGTCGCCTAAAAGTACCTGGTAACAACCCGCAGATAACAGGAGGAGTAAGTAGTTTCCCTTCCATCTCCATCACGAGATTTCCTGTTGTTGTTTCAGTTAGCTCTCCACGTTCATTCCAAAGCAAAACATCTGGAGAGTCAGGAAAACGACTCCTAGCTACGTCATAAATTTCGCGCATAGTTGTCTTATGGAATAGGAACTCATTTTCGCTTTGCACCGGGACAACATCTATAGGAACTTCCCAAGGTTCTGTAACTGGTTCAGGTAAATCCAGAATTTGAATCTCAATTACACCATTTGGAGAAGATAGAAGTCGAACTCGCTTTGAAGTATCTCCATGGATTTGATCAAGAGAATCTGAAGTTTTGACTCTGTCAAAATCAAACCCAAAATGTTTAGCCGAGTCAGCTATGCGGTCAAGATGTAAATCTTTGAGGCTTATTCCCTCACTCGAATCCCACCGCATTGTTTCAAGAAGAAAGAAGTTCGACTTTGCTCTATCTAGAACACGACTTTTTTGTTCAACTTCACGCCACTCTTCATTAGGGTCGGAATCCCAAACAATTCCACCTCCGACACCGTATTCAGCCTGACCTCTTGTCTTATCAATCCAGACAGTACGAATAGCAATATTAAACTCCATTGTCCCATCGGGAGCGAGAGCACCGATTGAACCCGTATAAATTCCGCGCCCATCTCCTTCTAGTGCTTCAATAATTTCGCTAGTGCGAACTTTAGGTGCACCGGTGATCGAAGCAGCAGGAAATAAAGCATTTAGTATTTTTGGAAGTTTTGCTTCCGATTCCGCAGTGACTGTAGAAGTTAGAGTATGAACTGTCGGATAAGACTCCACAGTGTGAAGAGCCGGCACGTTCACAGATCCCGATAAAGCTATACGGCTCAAGTCATTACGAACCATGTCAACAATCATGGTATTTTCTGCAAGATCTTTTTCTGATCTACTTAGATGAGAAGCTGCTAGCTCGTCCCAAACAGGATCCGGATGGCGGCCAATAGTCCCTTTCATTGGTCGGCAAGTCAATTTCTTGTCTGCTAGAGAGAAGAAAAGTTCCGGAGAAGCAGAACACATCGCATGATCTCCAAGATCAAGAAATGCTGCATGATCAGATTGCTGAGCTCGCATAAGATCACCAAATAATCCGAGTGGGTCACCAGAGAACTCTGATCTCAGCCGAATTGTATGGTTGACTTGATAGGTTTCTCCGGCAGCGATTAACTGGCGGATAGTCCGAATAGTGGTCAAGTAAGCAGAATGAGAGCGATTCGGGATCCAAGGACCAACTTCATAGCCCCCACTATGAGAGGGCTGTGAAGAAATCTCTGGTGAGGAGAAAACACCAAAAGAAATAAGAGGAACTCTTCTGATTCTCGATGATCGGATGGCTTCATCGAAAGCGGGTCCAGAATCGTAAGAAATCATGCCAACTACCCAGTACCCGTCGTCTGCCGCTGATTGGGCAGCATTCACTGCTTTTGGAACATCTCGTAAATCTTCAGCGACAATAGTGAAAATTGGATGTGTAAAAGACAACCATTGCCTTTCCCCGTTCAAGGGGTATTGCAATAACGCGCTTTGAACACCGGTAGTCATTGGCTATCTGGATCTCTCCATCCGGCTTCTCGGTTAAGACATCGTACAAAAACTCCAGATCGAGGTTTGGGTTCAAAATAAGAAGATTTTGGTGGCATCCGCTCCCCAGCATCCGCTACTGCCATGAGTTCATCTATTGAAGTTGGATGCAAAATAAATCCGATTGAACCAGTGGCATCACACTGTGACTCAAGAGCGGTCACACCGACAGGTTCTGGTACATAACTAATAACAGGGTCATTTCCTGGATCTTCAATATCAAATACTGGTTTCAAAATGCAGTCCTGTAAGCGTGAAACGTCAAGTTGATCTACAACTCGGTTATTAGAAGCTAAAGGTAAGTTCATCGTGTACCAAGCGCAATTTATATATACCCCTACCTGTCCAGCTTTTGGACGTGCCCTTAAGGCATCCCGCTGCCTCGTTAAAGGCTCAATTATTTCTAAGGCTTCAAGAACTTTTTCTGGAGTTCGATTTTTACGATCTTGAATTTGTCGATGAAATGGAAGAACTAGCATTTCTGAATCTGGGAAGAGAACCCCTTGTATATGCCTTAACGGTCCACCCGCATCACCAAAGAACTCCAAGGCCTCTGATGCAGCAGCTAATCGGTGATGCCCATCCGTCACGTAGAAAGTCTTTTGCTCAAAGAGGGAAGATAGTTTTTCAGCGTTAATACCCGTGACTGCCCATACAGTTTGAAGAACTCCTTCATTTTCTGAAACCAACACTGGCTCTTCTATACAAAGACGTGATATCTCTTCTTCTAGGATCTTGTCAGAACGGTAAGTAAGAGAAACAGGACTAGAAGATGCACCAACTTTTACTAAGTGATGCGCCATTAACTCAGCCCGATTTGGTCTAAATAATTCATGTCTTAATATTTGCTGGTCATCATCATTGGTCACCGGAAGAAGACCCATCACCCCAGTTTGACTATGTCCTTCAATCTCAAGTCGATAAAGAAACAAAGAAGGTTCATCATGAGAGTTATAAACATTTGCGTTATATAAGCGTTGCATGGCATCTGAGCAACTAATCAATAAAGCTTCTATGTCGTTTCGCGATTCTTCTGGTAAGTCTTCTCGAGATTTTGTGACGTTAAGAAAACTATAGGGATTCTTTTCAGAAATTCTGGTGCGTTGTTCAGGTGTATAAGCATCGTAAGGGCCTGTAGTCACTCGATCAGCCCATTCTGATTTGACTACTAATCCAGGAAATGGAACAAGAGTAGCCACTATTCGTATTCCGCTACTTGAATTTGAATCACATGTTCAAGATCACGAAGTTCTTCACATATTTTAGCGGTTACTTCTCCTGAAACATCCAAAACAGCCACCGCTGAATTAGCACCAAGAAAAACATTGTTTTTGACTGCCTGGACATTGATTTTAGCGTTTCTTAAAACACGAAAAACTTCCGCTAATACTCCGACTTGGTCGAAATGACGAACCGTAATAGCGGCAGTTCCTATTCGTGAAGTAGCCATATTCACACAGTTCTTCACTTCACCATTTCGGTAAGCCTCAATTATTTCAATAGTTCCAGAAGTCGTTGCCTCTTGGGCTTGAGTGGTAGAAGCTCCAATATGGTGAGTACCTACTACCTTTGGATGAGCGGCCAGTTGAGAAATAAACTCTGATGTTCCACTTTTTGGTTCATCACAGAATACATCAAGGCCCGCACGTAAGTTTTTGGAGTCTAAAGCTCTTAAAAGAGCATCCTCGTCAATTACTTCTCCTCGACTTGTATTTAATAGGATGCTTCCATCTTTCATTTGGTTTAAAAAGTCTTCATTTACGAGACCCTCTGTGTCTGAACCACCTGGTACATGAATTGATACAACATCTGATTCGGCCAGTAAGTCTTCTCGGTTATCAACGAGACGAATTCCAATCGAACGGATACGTGATTCGATATTTGGTTTCCGATTTGGATTACGTTCAGCAACAACGGTCATACCAAAAGATCGCGCTCTCTCAGCGACTGCGAGACCAATTTCTCCAATGCCTATTATTCCAAGAGTTTTACCTAGGAGTCCATCAGCTTGGCTGTACTTTTTCTTGTTCCACTGTGCGTTTCGTAGATCTAGAACACAATCAGCTAGATGACGGTCAATGGCAAGTAGCAGGCCAATGGTGAGTTCTGCAACGGCTACCGAATTAGTTCCCGGAACGTTACATACATAAATCCCTGCGTTAGCGGCAGCCTGACAATCTATGGTATTGGTCCCTGCACCTGAACGAACAATCAATGCGAGTTGATCGCTGCTAGCGATTGCTTCAGCAGAGACTTTGGTACTTCTTACGACAAGAACGTCAATGCCTGAAAGTGCATTCGGGAGGTCTTCAGCATTTATTTCTGGATCAATTATGCATTCATCTCCACGTTCACGTAAAAGATCAATGTGGGACTCTGGAAGAGCATCTGCAAATAAAATTTTCATATCTTTCCTTTGGTACGCCGGAACCGGCACAATGGCGGGTTGCAGGGTAGCCTCTGCGGATAAGGGTCTTAAAACTCTACGCAAAATTGGCAAGAAAGACAAAAATAATGGCCTTAAATCAAATTAAACAATTAATACTGGGGGAAAAATGCGTCGTTCGATGAATCGGAAACCGATCGTAACTTGTGCGATCACCGGAGCAGGAGATACCGCTGGAAAGAGTCCAGAGGTACCAGTTACACCTGAACAGATAGCTAACTCAGCCTTAGAGGCGGCTGAAGCAGGAGCAGCGATTGTTCATTGTCATGTGCGTGACGAAGAAACAGGAAAAGGAACACGAACGGTTGCCCTTTATGAAGAGGTAGTAGAGAGAATACGCGACAAGAATAAAGAGGTCATCGTTAATCTCACTGCAGGTATGGGTGGAGACCTCAATGTTGGACCGGATGACAATCCGATGGAGTGGCAATCAGGCACCGATCTTGTTGGTGGCCTTGAACGATTAGCTCATGTCGAAGCTATTCGTCCCGATATCTGTTCTCTTGACTGTGGATCACTCAATTTTGGTGACGACAACGAGGTTTATGTTTCAACACCATCAATGCTGAGAATAATGGCAGAACGGGCCCAAGAGTTAGGCGTACGACCAGAATTAGAAGTTTTTGACACAGGGGGCCTTTGGTTCGCGGAAACAATGATCTCCGAAGGCATAGTTGACGCTCCCTATTGGATTCAGCTATGCCTTTCCATCCCTTACGGAACCCCCATGGATATCGGAATCCTGCAGGCAATGGTAAGTCGTTTACCTGATGAGGCCGAGTTCACATCATTTGGGTTAGGAGCTATGCAGATGCCAATGGTGGTTCAATCCATCATGCTGGGCGGTCATGTGAGAGTTGGTTTAGAAGACAACCTCTATTTGGAGCGCGGAGTACTTGCCACTAATGCTTCCTTAGTAGTAAAAGCTTGCCAGATTATTGAGTTGGTAGGAGCATCAGTACAGACACCACAAGAGGCTCGTGAAACGCTCGGACTGAACTAATGACGACTTCAGACCAGCCAGTTGTCGCATGCATAGGCATGGGTGTCATTGGCTGTGGATGGGCAGCACATTTTCTTGGCCAAGGCTATGGAGTTCAAGTTTGGGACCCTGTTGACGGAGTGGAAGAAAGATTGAATTCTTTTTTAGACCTTGCTTGGCCCGCTATGGCTAACTTAGGCCTACCAGAAGGTGCAGATCGAAATAATTTCGTCGTCTGTGAAACAGCAATTGATGCTGTGAAAGGTGCCGTTTTAGTTCAAGAGAGTGCACCTGAACGTCTTGACTTAAAAGTAGATCTTCTTTCAG
>CAJXEU010000011.1 GCA_913052525.1 uncultured Actinomycetes bacterium | reverse complement strand
TGTGGTTCTGGGACCCTAATATTTGATTTTTCTATATAGAGATTATAGGGCATATCCAAATGTACAGGTCCAGGTCTCCCGGTTCTCATCAATGAGAATGCATCTGGAAGAGCACGACTGAGATCATCTACCTTTCGGATACGCCATGACTTTTTTACCACTGGTTCAAAAATTGATGACATATCTCCATTAAAACGATAATCATCTTGGAGCGCTCCGGAGTTAACCTGTGTGGTTGGAATCTGACCGGTAATTAAGAAAAAAGCAGAATTATCATAATATGCATTTGCTGTCGCAATCATCATATTCATCGGTCCAGGCCCTGTAGAAGTGTAGACTGCTAATGGTTGACCTGTTAAACGAAAATAAACATCCGCTATGAATCCTGCTGACTGTTCAATACGTGGTTGTATATGACGAATTTTATCCTGGTGTTTAAAAATGCTGTCAAGTAACCCTATAGCACCGTGACCAGCATACCCAAGAATGATAGGTACTTTTTCTTTGAGAAGATACTCGGCTATGATATCTGCACCTCGCATTTCATTTCTTACCAAACCACTTTGGTACTTTGGTGGAGTTTGATTAAAGCTAGAGTAAGATGAGAAACTGCTTTGACTGTGAGGGTTGTTGTATCTGCTTCTCATATCCATAGAGGCCTCCAAATGGTTTCCCAATAATTACCGATGAAACGTAAAACAATTCATACCAAAACCTGTCTTTTTGTAATAATGGATTTAGAAAAAATGTATTATGCAGACATTCTAAGTCCACCAAAGTTATTTTCTGGGGCTTTATGAAACTTCCCATCTTTCATGATTGCAACAAGACGTTTTTTATCCTGTAAAATTCTCACATCTGATAAAGGGTCTCCATCGACTAAGAGTAAGTCTGCAAGAAAACCACCTTTAAGCATCCCCAATTCATCACCCATTCCCATTATTTGACCACCGTATTTTGTGCCAGCTTGTATGGCTTCCATGGGAGAGAAACCTAGGAGATCAACAAAATATTCAAGATCTTTTGCGTTTGTTCCATGTGGAGTCCATGCAAATCCATAATCCCCTCCAATAAGTATACGAATTCCTCGTTTATGCATCTTTTTCATAGTTTCTATTGCGTGCTCAAGTTCCCTTTCATAAGCAAGGGTCAAGGGTGTTCCGGGTGTTATCCCAAATTCACCAGCGTTTCGAGCAGTATTGATCAACCATGCAAGGCCCGGTGCAACGAAATGACGTTCTTTAGCTTCTTCAAGCATATCCAGTGTCTCTTCATCTGAATACGAAGCATGGTAGATGTATTCAATGCCGTACTTTACACATCGTTTGACCGATTCTTTGGAACGTGCATGGGCTGAAAGAGTTCTCCCACGTTGACGCGTTTCATTGACGCACATGGCAATTTCTTCATCTGAGAACTGATTTTCTTCACCACCCATACTAACAAGCTCCTCCCCAGAAAGGTTGATTTTGATCGTATCAACTCCCCATTTGAGCAGTTCCCTCACTGTGCGCCTTACTTCTTCCGGTCCAGAGACGGGAATCCCGAGATTTAGTCCTGGATCCTTAATATGAGGCAACGTCATATCTCCTAGTCCACCTGTGGCTGTAATTTCAGGACTGGCAGCAGTGTAACGAGGCCCAGGGAAACGCCCAGCATTGATGGCATCCCGAATGACCACATCTAGACGTGGTTTTGCAGCAGCAGCTCCACGCCCAGCTGTAAAACCTGAGTCTAGCAGTAGTTTTGCCATCTCAACACAAACTAGGATGTGTTCTTCAGGGGGCATCATATTTATTGGGTTCACACCTGGGGAGTTGTTCCAGCTGAGGTGTAAATGAGCATCTATAAGGCCAGGCATTAAGGTCATTCCTCTACAGTCAATACGTTGCGCACCATTAGTATTCCAATTAAACCCTACTCCCCCTTGTTTATTAATAGACTTTATTCGATTACCTGATATTTCAACTTCACCGGTATAAGGAGGCTCACCTGTACCATCAAGAATTCTGGCATTGGTAAATAATAAAGTTTGTATTTCATTTCTTGGGCCGTTATTTTCACCCCATAAGTCGTACACGTTTTCAGCCATTATTTTCTCCTGTTTTTTCTTCAACAAGTTTTAGGTGATCGAAAAGAATCTTTTTTGATTTTTCGACATTTTCTACTAAAGGCCAATGCCCCACATCTTTGATAATTTCTACGCGGGAATGTAAGATTTTCTCAGAAAGACTCTTTGCCATTTCTATAGGTGTAATTTGGTCAGCGTCACCAACAACGAGTAGGGTTGGGCATTTTATTGCTTCATGTTTGGCAGCTTTTGATTCACTCAGTGCTTCACAAAGGACAGCATAATCTTCAGGTTTTTGTCTTAAAATACTTTCTCTAACTAAAGAAGAGATAACTGGACTATCAGATAAAGATTTAGCACTTATGCTACTAGATGAAATAATATCGGCAATACCTGTCATTCCCTCTCTCCGTGCTTTATCTGCTCTTTCTTTTAAAGCTACTCTCGCTTGAGGAGGAGGTTCTAGCATGGGGCCAAATAAGGTGAGACTTTTGACAGAACAGGGTAAGCTTGCCGCAAGATGCTGACAAATTAGAGTTCCCATGGAATGGCCCACAAAATGGCAGCAATTTTCTCCTAAGGCTTTTAATAAATTTCTAAGCATTTGTACCATTCCTTCTATCCCACCTCTACCAGGTCTGTATGAAGAACGGCCAGAACCAGGTATATCTGGTCGGATGACTCTATAGTTTTCAAGAACATCTATCATGGTTTGAAAACTGTTTGAAGTACCTCCCAAACCATGAACCATGATAACAGGAGTACCAGTTCCTCTATCCTCAACGACCATGCTTCCAAGTCTGAGGTCAGTCATAATTAAAGACCCTTTACAGGGTTTTCCAGAACACCAATTCCTTTAATTTCTAATCTAGTCTGATCTCCTGGTTTAAGATATCTAGGTGGTTTGAAACCTATTCCAACTCCTGCTGGAGTGCCTGTTGCGATCACATCACCTTTCTTTAGGGTAATCCCGTTAGAAATTGCTGCAATGATTTCAGGTATGTCAAAAATAAGCTGATTGGTATTTGAATCCTGTCGTAGTTCACCATTGATCCAGCATTTGATAGGAGTATCATTAAGATTGATTTCATCCGCAGTTACTACCCAAGGCCCCATAGGGCAAAAGGTGTCCTGAGATTTTCCTATCAACCATTGACTATGTTGACCCTGAAGATCTCGGGCTGTGACATCATTAACAATTGTAAAACCCCAAACATGATCTAATGTTTTATCCCGGCTGATGTTTTTTCCCGGTTTTCCAATGATTACAGCCAGTTCAACTTCATAGTCGACAGCGTCACTAACATTTTTGTCTATCAGAACAGGTTGACCACTTCCAATTACTGTTTCGGGAAGTTTGGAAAAAACAATGGGTGATTTAGGCACTGTTCCCTTTGAGGCAGAACTATCAAAACCTGAAGAAGAAAATTCCTTTGCGTGTTCATGGTAATTCTTCCCCACACAGAAAATGTTCCGACTTGGCCTTGGTATTGGGGCCAAAAGAGTTATTTTTTCAAGAGGAATCGTTTCAACACAAGAAGGGAGTTCCCTATCGATCAAGAAAGTTACACCATCATTTTCATAATTTTCAATTGGCAGTTCAAAGCGTTCAACGACTTTTTCTGTTTCTAAAACACGACCTATGCTTTTGAACCCATTCCAATTAAAGGCAGCAAATTTCATATCCGACTCATATGCTCTTCACAAATAAGAACACTTGAAGCAGTTGTTTTACGAGATTCCATATCTCTATGGGCCTTTGCGGCATCTGAAAGGGAATATTTCTGACCTATTTTAATGTTAACTATTTTCCGTTCGATGGCCTCGAACAATCTTTTTGTAATGGCTGAAACCTTTTCTTTTGTGTCCGTGTAATGAACATAATTTGGTCTTGATAAAGTTGCAGAGGATGAAGATAGAGAACTGATATCCTTTTTCCCGATATCACCCGATGCTTGGCCATAACTGATAAAATGACCGCATGGGGCAAGAGCTTTTAAAGAGTGAGAAAAGCTATCTCTGCCAACTGCATCGAAAATCACATTGACTCCAACACCATCTGTGAGATCTCTTACTTGATCCTCTAAATTCATCTTAGATGGCAAGATGACATGATCAACTCCCACTGATTTTGCGATATCTGCTTTTTCTCGGCTGGATGTAGCACCTATCACTGTTGCACCAATATGTTTAGCCAATTGGCAAAGGATTTGACCGACACCACCTGCGGGTGCATAGATCAAAACAGTTTCACCTGTTTTAAGAGAGTGAACATCGTGGAGTAGGAATTCTGCAGTTATGCCCTTTAACATACAAGCAGCGGCAGTAACATTGTCGATGAAATCAGGTAAAGGGACCACAAGCTCAGCATTCATGGTTCTAACAGTACTGTAGGCACCAAGAGGGGGACAAGCATAGGCAACACGCTGGCCCACGTTGAGATGAGTCACATCCGAACCTTTATCTATGACTTCGCCAGCAGCCTCCATTCCAAGTATCCCCGGGGGGGAAAGTAAATTGAAGTAACCAGTCCGACAATAGATATCAATAAAATTCACTCCAATTGCAGTTTGTCTCAACCGAACCTGATTTGGGCCAGGTGCTGGTGCTTTAGTTTTTGAAAACTGCAATTGATTAGGATCCCCATAGCGATCTAAAACTATTGCTGAACCTTCAATACTACTTTCTAAGCTTTTCTGGTTAGATACTAAATGAACATTCTTGTTAGTACTGTATTTGGATTTGAAAGACTGAAAACCTAACTCATAGATTCCATTAGCTACGAGATTAGATAATTCATTTTCTTTCCCCATTGGTGTTTCAAATTCTGAATTCCATAACCAAAAAGTCCAATCAGCATCTGTTACAGGTTTTAATTGAATTTGTGCAACATAATTAAACAATGAAATATCACTTTCGATTATCGTATATCTCAAACTAAAATCCGTATCAGACATAGAAAGAAGCTGTTCTCTAATCCGTTCTCCTCCTATTAGTTTAAAGTTTCTAATTGAACCTATTTGAGAATATCCCTTACCATTGTCTATATTACTTTTTTCAACACTCGGGTGCCATTTTTCATGGCCATTAAAATCACGTAAAATTTCCCATACTTTATTTATTGGGGCTTCAACTATGGTGCTGCAATTTATTGAAACCATATTCTTACAGAAAACGTTTTTTTAATGCTTCGAAACCTTCTTGAAAAACACCTTGGCCTATTTTTTTTGAAAGCTCGATTTCTTGTTCTTTAGCACATTCAAATTCTGCCGTCCATTCAGCAAAAGTTCTTTCACCATCAGTAATTGGTATGAGTTTTAGGTTCGCCACATAGTTCTGCACCCCTAGAGGGCTTTCTAGAATTGAATAAACACAGCTGAAATCATAATCAGAAAGTGCCAAAAGCCGTTCCCGTATCCGACCCCCATCCTGGAGACTAAAGCTTCTCACACAACTAATTTGATCAGGAGGGTTGCCCCCTTCAATATAGCTTTCTGCAACCGCAGGATGCCAGTCTGGCAAACCGTTAAAATTTCTGATTAAGCTCCAGACTCTATTTGCAGGGGCATTAATAACTGATGATATATAGACACGGGCCATCTATTCATCCTTGTCTTTGATACCGGACTCATTAGCTATGCTTTGTGCATCCTTTGCAGTTCTGAAAATGTCTCCCATTCCCGCGACATTAGGTTTATTAACCCCTATTTCTTTCAACAATTCATCTATTAGTGGTGCTTGTGCTCTGTATCGCAAAGCACTTTGAATTACTTCATCAGTAGGGGAACGCTGATTATCTCCCGAAGTTCCACCGAGCCCGTCTACGTGCAGAATTTTTATGCCATCAATATTTTCCATTGGCTTTACACTTTCTTTGATAATACCTTCCATTCTGTCAATTAGTTTAGAGCGCAACATGCTGTTACGAGCTTCTTCACTTAAGACATTTTCGGCCTCATTACTCAGTCGTTTCATATCTGCAGAAACGGTTGCAGTGATTTTATCTGCATCTGCGGCAATTTTTGCTATTTCGGCGTCTTTTTCAGCCATAACCCGGTCTATTTCAGCAACCCTTTCAGCAATCACTTTTTCACGGACGGTCTTAACCTGTTCCTCAGCCTTGACTGCACGCGCTCTGGCATTTTCTGTCGAACTGCGAGTTTCTTCTTCCTCTGATTTCTTCTGCAGAATGGCTATTTCACGTTCGATTTCTGAAATTTCAACAGACTTGTTTCGTTCAATTTCTAGTTTTTTCCGATCCTGATCTTGTGTAATTCTTACCTTATCCAACTCTCGGTCAGAATTTATTCGGAATCGGTCTAGTTCTTCTTGAGCAGAAATCTCGTTTTCCTCTATCGACTTTCTTTGATCTATCTGGAGTGATCGAATTTTTTGCTCACGTTCGATTCTTGCTTTTTCAATAATTTCTTCTTGTTCAATTCGAGCAGTTTCTACTGATTTTAATGCATTGATCCTAGATGTTTCTATTTGCTGGTTTCTCAAGATTTCCTTATTTTCTGTCTCTTCTTCAGCCATAATTCTTGCTGCTCTGAGCTGTTGCTCAGAGATAATTCGCGAACGATCTGAATCTTCTTTTGCAACGATTTCTGTATGATCAAGATCGTGACTTTGCTTGATCTGCATTTCACGAATTTGTCTCTCCCTATCTATGCGTGCTTGTTCCAAATTTTGTTCTTGGATTATTCGAGATTTCTCTATTTCTTCGCGGGCTTTTATTTCAGAAGCTTCTAGTTTGCGTTGCCTCACAATTTCTCTTTCACGGGTTTCCTCTTCACTAGCAATTCGTGATTGTTCTGATGCAGACTCATTTGCAACTTGGGTTTGATGAATGTTAGTCCTTTGTTGAGAACGCAATCTTTCAATTTCTTCTTCTTGTTTTAGTCTTAAATTTTCACTTTCCTGTTCAAGGTTGAGTGTTTCTTTTTCCGCTTCAAGATTTCGGGTACGGATGTCAACCATAGAAGACTGTTCAATGTCATTACGAAGCTTTCGACGTGACTCAATCGTTTCGATCAACTTAGTCATGCCTTCAGCGTCGAATCTGTTTGCAGGATTGAAATAGTCCAGATCTGTTTGATCAAGATCAGTGATGGCGACTGTTTCAAGTTCAAGTCCGTTTTGAGTTAAAATTCCAGCTGATCTTTCTTCAACTCGAACTACCAAATCTGCACGATTTTCATGCATTTCATCTAAAGACATCTCAGCTGCAACTGAACGAAGTGCACCAATGAATTTGCCAGAAAGAAGTTCTGCTATTTGTTCTTGATCTAATGTCCTTCTTCCAAGTGTTGAAGCTGCTGCTGCAACAGCATCTTTCTTTTGAACTACGCGTACAAAAAATTCTGCTTCTATATCTACCCGCATTCTATCACGTGTAATGATTCCATCAGATTTAGTTCTAGATACTGGAATACGAAGAACATTGAGGTTAACTGGAGTTACCTCATGAATGATAGGTAAAACCAAAGCTCCAGCATTGATGATAACTTTTTCTCCACCAAAACCTGTTCTTACAAAAGCAATTTCCTTGGTGGATCGATGATAAAGCCAATTTAGTAAATAGACGATTACCACAATTGCAATGATGGCAACAATCAACCACAGAATGATCGGACCGATTAGTTCGCTAGTCATAACTCATACTCCAGAATTAAATTTAAGGCTTTTGAAAGCCATGGTTTGCTCTTTTAGAGCTTTTTCAGTTGGTAGACGTTCCATAGAAGAAGCACCATAGAATCCGTGGCATGCTTGGGTGTTATCCAAAACAAATTGAGCATCATCCGGCATCGAAACCGGTCCACCATGAACAAGGATGATGATATCTTGGTTAACCCTAAGCGCAGCTTCAGCCCATTGATCGACAAAATTTGGGCATTGATCAAGTTTGAGGGAAGTCTCTGCTCCGATAGAACCTCCAGTGGTAAGGCCAAGATGGCATACAACAATATCAGCACCTGCTTCTGCCATTGCTTGGGCATCCTCTTCATTGAAGACATATGGTGTAGTAAAGAGATTTTTTTGATGAGCTAATCTGATTAGATCAACTTCTAACCCATAAGACATTCCAGTCTCTTCTAAATTGGATCGGAAATTTCCATCAATTAATCCAACTGTGGGAAAATTTTGGATACCTGAAAAACCTATAGCTTTGATCTGATCTAAATAGTTATTGAAAATGCAGAAGGGATCAGTACCATTAACACCAGCAAGAACTGGTGTGTGATTTAATACCGGCAATACTTCTTTTGCCATTTCCATGACGATTTCATTTGCATTCCCGTATGCCATAAGACCAGATAACGATCCTCTCCCTGCCATCCGGTAACGGCCGGAGTTGTATATGACAATTAAATCAATTCCACCTTCTTCTTCACATTTTGCGGAAAGCCCTGTACCAGCCCCTCCACCAACAATGGGAACGCCACACTTTTTCATGTGTTGGAATTTATCAAGAAGAGTTTTCCTTTCAAAACATGGCATTTTGGAGTCCTTTTTTTTGAGGATTGATTTCATTTAGAGCATCAACCAGCGCTTGAGCAAAACTATTGTCGTTAATATGAGAAGATAAACTAACAAGTTGACGTTGGCTGGTTTGTTGGAATGAATGTGTCAATGAATCAAACAGTGCTTTATTAGCATCTGGATCATGGAATGCCTCTCCTGGAGCATCCAAAGAAGATACGCCCCCTTCTGGAATCAGGAATCTGACTGGCCCAGTCATTTCATTGAGCCTTCCTGCAATCCATTCACCCATACGTGTATTTTCATCTGGGGTCGTGCGCATCAAAGTGACTTGAGGGTTATGTTCTACAAAGGTTCGATTATTAAATTCTTGAGGTACTGAATCTTTGGGACCGAAATTAACCATGTCCATTGCACCTAGGGATCCAACATAAGGTATTCGTGTTCTAATAAATGCACCGAATCGGTCCTTATCTGCGGCAAAGACTCCTCCTACCATCATGTCACATACTTCGGTGGTGGTAACATCAATTGCAGCGGTCAAAAGGCCACTATCTGCTAGTTTCTCCATTGAACGCCCTCCGGTTCCAGTGGCGTGAAAAACCAGGCAATCATATCTTTCTTCAAGTAAAGCACTGACCTTTTGAACTGCCGGAGTTGTAACTCCAAACATGGTCAAGCCAAGGCTAGGTTTTTCGTTACTTAAAGTTTTTAATTTAGATTTTTCTGGTGCTCTTTTCACCATTCCTACTATCGCGTTAGCTCCATTTTCAAGAACCCGTCTTGAAATGTGATTCAACCCCTGAATATCGGTGACAGAATACATCATCATGATGTCAGATGGTCCAACATATTCTCCTACATCTCCTGAAGCCACAGTTGAAATCATCACCTTTGGAACCCCAACTGGAAGGGTTCTCATTGCAGGTGTAACCAGGGCAGTTCCTCCAGAACCCCCGGCTGAGATAATACCTCCTATGTCTCGCTGGTGACGAAACCACCTTTCAAATGCTGAAGACATTCCTTTTACTGAATTGCCTCTTTCTTTAGTAAACACAGCACTAGCACCTCTTGGATGGTAAGAAGCTACTTCATGAGGAGGGACATTAGCTGAAGATGGCTTACCAGATGTAGATAAGTCTACGGTCCTTACCTTGAGTTGTTGATCTATAATCCTGTCTCTTATGAAATTTAACTCTGTTCCTTTAGTATCAAATGTTCCTGCTACCAACACTTCTTCACCACGGAACAATTCTAAAGAAGGTAATGTCTCTTTGAAGATAGGTTCGGTTTTAATATCGAATGGTCGTATAGGATTGTTGACTAAAGGTGTTTCAGGAATCTTTTCATTCTGTCCTTCATTGTTTTTCCATTTAGAACTTGACCATCGAGTAGGTGGCACATAGATCAGTTTTGAATCAGCCGATGTTTCACTTACCTCTGATGATTCTAGGGGGCGAGATTCTGCATTTTTGATTTGGGTATCAGTTTTCTCCTTTTTTTCTTCTTTTTGATCAACAAGAGGAAATTCTAGATTTTCTTGGGCATGCCTGCCTACACCTAAGAGTTGTTGTTGAAGCGTTCTGTTTGCAATTAATTCACTCGAAGATAAAACACGATTGATACGCCCATTAACCATGACTGCAACGTCTTCAGAAACAGATGTTGCTACTGAAATGTTCTGCTCGATAAGCAGAATAGAAACGTCGTTTTCCTCAACAAGTTCACAAAGAATATTTTCAACCTGTTCAACAATGATTGGTGCCAAACCCTCAGTAGGTTCATCCAAAATCAATAATTCGGGGTTCTGAAGTAAAGCCCTTGAGATGGTGAGCATTTGTTGCTCTCCCCCTGATAGCTGACCAGCCCCATTATGTCGACGTTCGTAAATCCGTGGAAAAGTGTCGTAAATTCTTTCTATTGTCCAAGCTCCTCGCTCGCTTTGAGCAAGTTTTAAATGTTCCTCTACCGAGAGTGAATTCCATAACCTACGCCCTTGGGGGGCAAAACTTATCCCCCTTGCAGCCACTTTGTAAGGAGCTAAATTAGAGATCTCTTCTCCTCTAAATCTAATTGAACCTCTTTGGGTGTTTTTGAGGCCCATAATAGTGTTGCAAAGTGTCGTTTTGCCCATCCCGTTTCTTCCAACAACGGCCAAAACATTTTTTTCTAGGGCAAGGTTGACTCCTTGAAGGGCATGAGATTGGTTGTAGTATACGTGCAGGTCACGGATCAGGAGAACCGATGATGATTTTGAATGTCTGTTTTGACGATTAGTTGATGTTGCCATGACCTAGATAAAGTTCTTGTACTTCGTGATCGTTTTCTATTTCTTCAGGAGTACCTTCTTTGAAAATACGACCGTTATGCATCATCGTCACTGATTCAGACACCCTTAAAGCAACATCCATATCATGTTCTATAATGATGAAGCTGATATGGTCAGGAAGGGATTGAAGAATTTCGACCAGTAGGTTTCGTTCAGTTGGTGAAAGACCAGCTGCCGGCTCATCGAAAAGGATTAATCTTGGGGCACCAGCCAATGCTAAAGCGATTTCAAGTTGTCTTTGTTGGCCGTAACTAAGTGTTGAAACGAGATCATTTTGGGTCTCAGTAAGATGCACTGCATCTAGCAGTGTTTCTGCTGACTCCATTGCATTGTCATCTTTTGAAGGTCTTCGAAGAGACATTCTCCTAACGCTGACTCCACGACATGCAAGGTAGATATTGTCAATGACGCTCAGTCCATGGAAAAGCAATGAAATCTGATAGGTCCTCCGGAGCCCGCGTCTAATTCTTTCATTAGTTGGCAAATCAGTAACGTCTTCACCAAACAACCTGACGCGACCTGTTGTAGGCGGGAAATCCCCTGTTATAGCATTGAATAATGTGGTTTTCCCGGCCCCATTAGAACCTAAAACTGCACGACGCTCACCCGCCCGAACAGTAAAATTGATATCCGCCATAGCAACTAGTGAGTCGAAATGGCGGTTGACTGCTTCAAGTTCCAGCGCAAAACTGCCGGCACTTTGAAGACGGGATAATGCGTCGGGTTGAGCCATGTTTTATTATAGATTAATCACAGCGAGGATTTTCACGCCCGACCTGTCCGTAATTGAGAAATTTATTGTACTCCATTCCAAAAGTCTGACTGACTTGCGGGATCACCTTAATGGTCTTATTCATTAAATTTCCGCCAGTCCCTTCAAAAACTTCGGTCAGGTATATGTCAGCAATTGCATTTCTCCTTTCATCAAGGCTAACCATGCCCGTTGGAGTATCAAATGTTAAACTGGATAATGCTTGTCTGTATTTTTTCCCTCCATCGGATAGGTCCCCCCCGACTAGCAATAAACCTAATAAGGCGGCCTTGGTATTAATATAATATCCATGGGCAAACAAAGATGGAGAAGGGAATCCGTCAGGGAACTGTTTTTTATAATCTGCGACAAATTTATCCCAGCGAGAATCCTTCCAGGTATCAGAAATTGGTCCTGCTGCAGGAGTACCAATGACAAATTTTCTTGTTTTACCCTTTGAACCTAGAACGGACTGATCAACGGTGATTGAACCACCAATTAGAGGTAGTTCACCACCAGCTTGTTCATATTGTGTTAGGAAATTAACTGAGTCAGCCCCCCCCAAAGCCACATAGATAGCATCTACATCATCAGGCAGTGCGGCAATAACGGAGGAATAGTCCTTGTTCCCAATCGGGACCCAAAACCTAGCGTCGATCGCGGATTTACCACCAAGACGGCAGAAAGGTTCCAAGAAACCAAAAACCTGTGTATAAGGAAAAGAATAATCTTCAGCAAGCACAGCTACTGAACGATAACCTTTCTCTTTGTACGCATATTCTCCAAGTCCAGCCATCCATTGAGCACCATCAGTACTGAAACGAAAGAAATTATCCGCAGGATTACGCAAGGTGGTGTCTTGTGCTGCTGAGGTACCATTCACAAAAGTTACATTGGGTTTGGTCTTAGCGTAGTCCTTTATTGCAAGTCCTTCAGATCCTGAGAGAGGTCCAACAAGTAACTGAACACCGTCTTGCTCAACAAGCTTTCGGGTTGCGCGTATAGCACTGTCAGGTGATGCATCTGATGATCCTGTTATAAGTTGGATCTTCTTTCCGGCAACAGAATAATTAAATTCATTTAATGCCATCTTTACCCCCCGCATACTGTCTTCACCGAGAACGGTAAAAGCACCTTCTAGGGTAGCAAGCGACCCCATCTTAATGGTCCCTTGGGCCATTACTAAATTTGCAACTAAAATAAATAGCGCTGTTGCAAGCGTTCTTTTGATTAAAATACGCATAATATTCTCCTTTATTTACTTAAGAGTTTTTAAGGATCCTGAAGATACAGGATCTTCCCATTGTGCACGACCATTTTCATCTCGTGCACTTCTTTTGGACAAGATCTTAGAAGAGATCCGATCCCAAAGTCCCAAAAGTCCATCAGGTGAAAAAAATACCACCAGCAAAAAAACTATACCTATTACTGTATTGAATCTTTCTCTGTCAATAAGGTCGATTGCAAAGTTTTCAAGCAGTACAAAGACGATTGCTCCAAGAAAAGGACCTATAGGGTTTCTTAATCCACCAACAACTGCTATTACAAGAATATCAATGACGATGTCAACCCCGATCGATCCTGGTGAAATACGTCCATTAAACCAAACTAGTAGAACTCCGGCAGATCCAGCAATTACACCTGAAAGAAAATATGCCATTACCCTATGCCAGCCTACATGGTAACCAAGGGCTCTCATTCTCCTTGGGTTGTCTCGGATAGCCTGAAGCCCAAGGCCAAATGTAGAACAAGAACAATGGAATACTGCCCAAAGAAAAGTGGAGGAGATAATTAATGTCAAATAGTAAAATGGAACAGGATCTCTCCAGTAAATACCAAATAATGTAGGTGGTTTAACTCCAGCAAATCCTGTAAATCCATTGAAAATTTGATAGTTTTGACGAACGAAGTAAAAGAAAGCCACTGATATTGCCAATGTAATCATTATGGTATAAATCCCTTCTGTACGTACTGATATAGCTCCTACGATTGCACTGAAAATAGCTGCTGATAAAATAGCTGTAATAACAGTTAGCCACCAGGGCCAACCAAGTCCCATTACACCTACAGTGTTTTCACCAAATATTGCCATGATGTAACCAGCTAAACCAGCTGCAGTCATTTGTGCTAAACTAACCATTCCTCCGTAGCCAGCTAGCATCATTAATGATAAAGCAATGGTTCCAAGAATTAATGAATAGGCTCCTACTTGGAATGTAAAAAAATCTGAAGTGAAACCTGGATAGGAGATTAAAAATACAATCACTAATAATTTTCCTGGGTGAATATCTGAAAACGAACTATTCCCAGAGAATAATTGACGAGTATCAACCATTTATCGCTCCCCCATAATACCTTGTGGACGTATGGCAAGAACAACAACCATAATAACAAAGGTTAGAACAACTCCATAAGTTGGAAAGTATGCCAATCCAAATTGCTCGGCAAGTCCAATAATAAGGGCACCAATTGCTACTCCCGTAACAGATCCTAAGCCACCTACAATCACAACAATCAAAGAAGCTAATAGGT
>CAJXEU010000010.1 GCA_913052525.1 uncultured Actinomycetes bacterium | reverse complement strand
GAAGTTAATCCAAAGATCTGTATGTTTCCAGACATACTCGCAGTCAACCACTGATTGAGGTTTTTGATATAAAACTGCTGAACGAACTTCAGCAACTTGCTCTTTTGCCGTATCGTGAACCAGTTTTAAGGTATGACCGGTATCGGCTACATCATCAGCTATCAAAATTTTAGCGTCGTCGAGGTTGACCCAGTCAACATAAGGCGGGAGCACAACAGGTAAATCAAGGCGCTCATCTACCCCGGTGTAGTACTCAACATTAATGACGTAAAGGTTTTTAACTGCGAGAGCATAACCGAGGGAGCCAGCTACAAACATTCCTCCTCGTACTATTGCCAAGATCATGTCAGGTTTGTAGCCATCGTCTGCAATAGTTTGAGCTAACTGTCTAACCGCGACGCCATATTTCACCCAATCCATCTCTTCACGTTCTTCCACGGTATTTACTCCTCTCTTCTTTGATTTATAAAAGTTAGCCGGTCATCAGCACTAAGCCCATAATTGTGTAGATCACCATAACGACAAGCATGGGGTACTGACTCCTTAAAGCAGTTCGTGGGGGCCATAGTTCCATGGATCGATCATGGGCGAATAGCACTCCGAGAAGATGGCCTCCAACAATGGATCCTATTTGTATCCATCCGATTGTGGTAGTAGAAATCACCGTCCAGTCAATTGCGTGGTTTGCTGTGCCAAATATGTTCCATCCTTGTCCATAGGGATCAGAAAGCAAGATCTTGAATGCTTGACCTTCAAGAAGTAGTAACGAGAAATAATGGGCTACGTCATATCCAATAAGAATTGGGATCAACGAACCCCCGAATTTATGTGCAAAATTTCGATCATCAGTAAACCGAGATCCAACACGTGCAGCTTGATGGTAAGTAACACCAACAATTAATGCCACCCAGACCAACCCCAAAGTGTTCACTACTGTTAAGCCGCCACCTGATTTACCAACTGTTAGATCCAACCACCACCCAGTCCTTGATACTCCATCAAATGCTGTTCCTCCTAGAGCCGCTAAGACGATTGCTACCGAAGGGGCTGACATTTTTAATGATGAGATTCCTACAAAGGGGTAACGGATTCTCAATTTGTTCTCCCGGTCAAAGAAAAATGGAGAAATAGCTGCAATTAAGTTGAATAGAATCCCAAATCCTTCAGCTTTTCTTGCTTCTTTCCATCCCCATCTCCAAGTTGTTGCCATGAGGAACCCCGTATAAATAAGGATGCTCCAACCAAGAACACGAGGACTTGAACCATTATGGTAAGCAAGTTCTAACCAATGAAAAATTGTGATTGGTACTAATGCAGTCCATCCCGAAGTGAGCCATTTGGGGGCTGGGCTTGTCTTATTTAACCGAATTTTGTCTATACATTTTCCTAAAGTTTCCCATGGGCTAACCACCTTCCAAATAGGACCAAAGAGAGCAGAAGCCACTGATACCCCAACCCAGAAAATAATGAAAACAGTTGTAGGAGCGATATTGGCAACCGTATTATCAGGCCCTAAAAAACAAGCAATAAGCACCGTGCAGAAAAGTAATATTGCTGCTATCTGAGTAATTGCTATCACTATTTGACTTACTGGAAAGGGTTTGGCAACTAATCTCCCTTTCAAAAGTTGCGGGAATCGCGGTTGATGCCAGAGAAAAGCAAGTACAGCAAAGGATAATAAGAGTGCAATCGCTCCGCTCCATGCTGCAATCCATTCTGAAATTGGGAGATCGCTTCTCCCTCCAACGCCGTGAGCAAATAGCGAACTATAAATACAGGTCACTACGAAACTTCAAGTGCAAATATTTGGTACCCAGCTTCATGGAGTTCGCCTTCAAAAACACCAGGGATATTCGCTTGGAATTGTAAAGTCTCTGGCTGTCCGGCTTTAAGAGAGAGTTCTAAATCATAAGCATGGAGATGAAACATATCTTCTACATCCGATACGACAGTTACTCTTACTTGATCTCCAACCTCTACCGCCATTCTTTGAATACCACCAGTTACTGTTTCGTTTTTCACCTCAATAACTATCTGGTTGTCTGCGGTGAGAGCTTCTTCACCATCTTCAATTTCTAAAGAGATTGAGTCAGAAACAATTTCTCCATTTACTGAATATTCCCTATGGTCATTTGTTGAAACTGTAACTCGAAAGCTGTGTAACCCTTGTGTGAGATCATTAACGGTGTAACTTGTTTCATCCAACATGGCAACTGAAACTCCATCTACATGTAGATGTAAATGTCCTTGACCTGCTTCGTGTTCAGAGGGTGGGTTTACTGGGATTAGTTCAAGGTTCTCTATAGAGAAGTTCAAAACCACTTCTCCTGTTTCTCCTGGTGTCCCCGACATAGTGACTATCGGTGGATTTGCTAATTGAGAAACATCAAGGCTGTTCCCATGATCGTGGCCGCCTTCGTGACTATCTTCATGCTCCATAGACATGTCTGCCTGTGAATTATTCTCACTGCTGCTAGAACCACAAGAAATCAATAACACCACTGTCAGAGCGAGCAATACTTTCTTCACTATCTCAATCATCTCTTTCTCTTATTTCTGCATGCTGTCGTATCCAAGTATGCATCGCTATTCCCGATGCTACTCCTGCGTTAATTGACCGAGTAGATCCGTACTGTGAAATTGAACAAACTTTAGTTACCGCTTCTCGAGCTCGGTCCGATAGTCCTGGTCCTTCTTGCCCTAACAGCAGAACACATCTCTCTGGAAGTTCTGTTTTCTCAAGAGCCACGGACCCTGGGAGATTATCAATTCCAATTATTGGAAGTCCTTCTTCACTAGCCCAAGACAGTAAATCCTCAATTGTGGGATGATGACTCACATGTTGGTAGCGATCAGTAACCATCGCACCTCGGCGATTCCATCTTCTACGTCCCACAATATGAACACCAGCTGCAAGAAAAGCATTGGCGTTACGAACAACCGTCCCAATATTTAAATCATGTGCCCAATTCTCTATCGCTATATGAAAACCGTGCCGACTTAAATCAAGTTCTTCAACAATTGCTTCGCGACTCCAGTACCTGAATCGGTCTATCACGTTACGGCGATCTCCGTTAGCCAAAAGCTCTGGATCATAACGTGAATCAGTAGGCCATGGCTCAGAATGTGGGCCTACTCCTACGTCAGATTGTTTCTCCTCCACCTAAATATCCTGCTATTTGACGATCAAGTATTCTCTGCAGTTATTTCTTCATCAGTGGGCACCTCTACTCCTTCGGTGTAGTAAAGGTGAAGATCAGCTATAACTTCTGCCACTCCATCAGTTTGACCTTCTCCTACCTCAATAGTGACCACGTTGGCATTTACATGCACCCCGGCAAAATTACCGTGTTCAAATAGACGACGCGCGAGTTCATCTGCTGGCGTTGAACCGACAATCTCCCGATCTGGAAGATACCGTTCATGACCCATTCCGGTGAGGTTTCGATTGATTTCAAATCGAATAATCCCCTGACGTGAAGATGTTTTTTCTACAACTGTAATTGGTTGCCCCATACTGCGAGGCTAGCGGACGACAGATCTATCTCCCCAATTTAGGAACTTACTTTTTGGGCGATCTCCGGCTCTATAGAGTAAAGATCCGAGAAAAATAGACACGAGTGCAAGACCTAAGTGAATAAATTTGAATCCAAAGTCATGATGACTTGCAAAAAGTATTCCTACTCCACGGATAAACCAAAAGGCTGACGTTCCTAGACCAAAAATTGCAGCAAACCGAGCTGTTCCTGAGCCATATTTTTTCCAAAACCCAACCAAAAGAGTCAAGGAAATGAGGGCAAGAAAAAAGAAAATCCCTGAAATTATGAAAACCCAAATTTTTTCAGAAGATGTAACTTCAGAGTCGCTAATGAGATTCCTTACTCGGTTTACCCATATGAAGACAGTCCAGATCGTAAGTACCCACAACCTTCTAATAATTTTTGCCATGAAGACAAAGAGTAGTGAAATTAACTGTGTGTAAACAACACTGGCTTAATCAAATAACTTGAACTGTGGGTTATAGCGAAAGCGACGTGGTTCCCCAATGTTGGGCAGATTTTCCATAAATCTCCACGACCTTCTATGAAATTTAGTTGCCCCAAAACTAGATAGAGCTTCACGGTGACGTGGACATGGATAGCCTTTATTACTGGAGAAAGAATATTCTGGCCACTTCTCACTAGCTTCACGCAATAAGCGGTCTCGAGTAACTTTTGCAACTACTGATGCAGAAGCTATAGAAAGACTCGTCGCATCTCCTTTGACTATGGTTTGAGCTATTCCTCCACCGACGAAGTCCCATTTCCCGTCAAGTAATGCCTTATCAGGACTCACTGTAAGTTTGTCTAATGCTCGTCTAGCAGCCAGTCGCTGAGCCTCAGACATTCCAAGTTCATCACATTCATCGTTTGAAGCATGGCCCACAGCCCAACTTGTAGCCCAATTAGTTATCCGATCAAAAAGAATTTCTCTCTCTTTTTCGGTCAACATTTTTGAATCACGAACCCCGGTTATTCTTTTTTTCGGATTGACCACTACTGCCCCAACGGTTAGTGGTCCAGCCCATGCCCCTTTGCCGACTTCGTCTAGACCAACGACGATTTTTTTGCCTGCGTCCCACAAGATTCTCTCCGCAGTGAGACCTGGT
Organism: uncultured Actinomycetes bacterium; assembly: GCA_913052525.1. GTDB lineage: Bacteria > Actinomycetota > Acidimicrobiia > Acidimicrobiales > MedAcidi-G1 > MedAcidi-G2B. Next base: position 10,325 of record CAJXEU010000010.1, on the reverse strand, counting down.
GCTTTACCTTGGAGGGCGGATCTCATTTTCGGGCGACCCATTATTTCAATCTTTCGATAAAAGGGAAGTAAGTAAAGTTTCCCCTTCTGGTTCAGAAGTGGAAAATTCCATACTTAGTCCTGGGATAGTAATTAGTGGTACAAAATTTCCATGTGGTTCTATTTCCCACAGGAGTGCTGCATTCTTTCCATGCCATCGAACAGCAAAACCCAAGTTTCCCCAGCGTGTTGCAAGCCCATGCAATTCAAAGTCTTGCCCATACCAAGACCGAGGCAATGATTTAGTCAGAAGTTGTATTCCTTCAGAAGATTCGAAAACTAAATCGTCAAACGGACGCAATGGAGAGCCAGGGAATCCCTTATTTAAACGCTCAAGATCTCCAGCAGCTCTATCTTCTCCAAGGGCTCGTAAAAGCGAAACTAAACCATCAGTTGACACTTGCCCAAGAACATCTCCTTTTCCTAAGGACCGAACCAGAGGCTCTATCTTGATAGCAGTAGAAGATAAAAAATCTTCCACTCTTCGATGTCGAACCCAAAGTTCAATTGCTGCATTTAGCCACTGTGGGTTTGGGTCTGCAGAAGCTATTCTTTCAGATGCATCATCTGCTAAACCCCAGGCCGCAAGCCGAATAGTAGCCTCGGGGGTGGAATTTGAAATCAGCAAATCTACAAGCCCTTTTAGATCAGAGCCCCCAAGTTCACTAGTAGGCAATCTGACAGTAGCTCCTGTTTTTAATCGTTGACCCCAACCTGCTTCAACACGAGAAGAATTAGGGAGATTTCCGGGTTCTATCATTTTTTTTGCTGTGGGTGTTATAGCAAACCTGAGTCCGCTCTTGTGTATCAATGGGACAACCAATGCACCAGTTGCATTTTTTTTTCTGCTTCTTAATGGTGTTGGGACTTCTTTTGTTGCTTGTCCGTTGAATATTTCATTTTCAAGATCTCTCAACTCTTCTTGCAACACGTAATAGCCCGATGGTCGGTCGATCGTGATTTGTGAAGACTCATCTATGACCAAGGAGTTTTCTTCCACTCTTAAACGCTCTATCCCGCCAAAAGGAGTAACAACAATTGCTAAAGCAACTGGTGTATTTGATTCATTTAGAATTTCTGTCACTACTGATGGTTCTTCCACCTCACGACCAATAGTTGCCCAAGTTGTGGCCGTGATTTGGCCGGTTGAAATGATGAGGCGAGTCTCAAAGACTGGTGCTGTTCCAATGCGTTTATGCGAAAAAACTGTTTCGGATTCTGGTTTATACCACCTGCCTCCTTCTCCTACCCACCACTCAACCTGATAATCACCCGACGAAGGCTGGATGGAGCCAAACTCATTAATAGTTGCAGAAATTCCACTATCAGTGCCTATTAGTTCTTTAGGAGATGCAACTTTAGTTGTCATAATGCTGATCCTATTCGCTGCAACCTCTACACTGCCCGTTGTGACCAATTCCACCTTTGTTCTTATTCCTTTAAAATCATTCGTTGAAGCCAAATTTCGTCTGGCTGAAGTAATGGGAGAAGAAGAGCGAATTGATCTAGCCAAAAAAATGGCTCAAATAGTTGTTGAAGCCGCTACGCCTCTTCCAGTAGCAATAGTTTGTGATGATGAAGAAGTAGCAGCTTGGGCTCACGAAAAAGGAGCCGAAGTAATTTGGGCTGATAAATCGGGGTTAAATGCTGCTGTTGAAACTGGGGTGAACGCTTTAGCGAGTCAAGGGGTGGGGAAAGTAATTATTGCTCATGGTGACTTACCTAAAGCGATTCAACTCTCTCATTGCGCAGATTTTGATGGAATAACTTTAGTCCCGGATCGCCATAAAGATGGAACGCCGGTGTTGACAGTTCCTACTAATTCAAATTTTGAATTCTCGTACGGCCTCGGTTCATATGCTCGTCACGTTTCAGCAGCAGAACGTTCAGGCCTTCCTTGGAGGAGTATTATTGATGTCAACTTGAATCATGATGTAGATGAGCCTGAAGATCTTGAAGGTATTGATTTATAATTCAACCAGTCTTTCTTTGTTCTTTCTACTGCGATGTGAAGACTCCTTGTGATAGAAATGCTTCTATGGAATACGTAAGTTTTACTCATATGGAAGATGGGACTGCCGAAGATTGGGCTCTCATAAATTCTGAATTCAATGCGCATGCTTCGAAGCATCTTCCGGATTCTTTAATGGAAACTTTGCGTTCCATGAAAGGGCCAACTTTTGGCTATCAAATTGATCGTTATCGACATTCATTGCAAAGTGCCACAAGAGCTTTAAAGAATGGAGAAAGCGATGAGATGATTGTTGCAGCTCTTTTTCATGACGTTGCAGACCCTATAGCTCCGACAAACCATTCTGCAGTTGCAGCTGAAATTCTCAAACCGTATGTAGATGAAAGAATTTTTTGGATTATCCGGCATCATGGAGTATTTCAGGGTTACTACTACTTCCATCACTTAGGTGGAGACCGTGATGTTAGAGAAATCTTTCGTGAGCACGAGTGGTTTGATGACTGTGCTTTTTTCTGCCATGAATACGACCAAAACTGTTTTGATCCAGGTTATGACGAGATGCCTCTTGAAGAATTTGCTCCTCTTGTTAACGACATTTTTAGTCGTCCGAGTCGCTTTGGTAGTTTTGAGTTAGCCTGACTCTCGACGATTTTTGTCTGCTTGCTCTAAAGTGTCAAAAACACTAGTGAAGCCAGGAATTTTTTTCATCATTTTATTCAAGTAAAAAAGAGATCCAAGAATCACTGTCGTAGCTGCTGGCCATCCAACAAGAGTACGAATGATCAAATACCCGTCCACAGAAGTTTGACGGAATAGCCAGATATCCCAAGCAGATGTGATGAATTGCCATACTCCCGCTATAACAGTTAACCGTGAAGTGGCTCGTCTATAAATCTCATGTCTACGCACATCTCGCTCAAATGGGATGACGTAATGCATGAAACGTTCAACAAATGAGCGTTGAGAAAAAACCGTAGCGATTAATGCCACTCCTATAAGTGCTTTGGTTCCAATACCAATACCAAAATAGACAGCCTCAGAATCAGTGATTATTCCAATAACACCTCGAACCACCAGATATATGATCAGTCCAGGAAGATATCTTCCAATCATTTCACCTCTTTGATGACGCCCTATCACGGCTTTAATGCCCCAAAGGGTCGCTCCAATTACTCCCCAAGTCAATCCAAAGAATCTATTTAGAAGTATGAAAAGAAGAATTGGAAGTACTGAATCCAAATTTCGATTTGAATTTGGTTGAATATCATTAGATGAGTCGTTCATATCTTCAAATTCTTACCTAAAAGGTGGTAGCCATATCCATCCGAGGCTATCTACTAGAGAAGGGTTGTCGTAGTCCTGTTCTTCTGGGAAGTAAACACGTTCCGACCACTCATCTCCAATACGTATCCGTTGCCGCGGATTCGAAATATTTGCTGCAGTCATAACTTCTTGAGTAGAAGAATATGTTTCAAGCCTCTGTAGCACTGAACGAGTAGGTGTAATCATTGTTAGAAGACCTTTTTTCCAATTATCCAGTATTTCAGAGGGTCTTCCCCAAGTTGCCTCAATTGCTTCATACCCGTCAACAACAGGAGTTGTTTCGGAATCTACAGTAGCAACGAAGAAATACGTGTCGTAACGTCTCGGGCTTGGTTCTGGAGTAATCCATCTGCTTATCGGAAGAACTTGGCTAAAATCCAGACTCTCTGACTGTGACAAAAGGTCAACTAAAAAGATTTCATTTTGTTCAAGTTCGCGACGGTTTTCAAGCAGGAGGTGATTTTCGCTTCCAACCAAGATGCCTACTTCTTCAATTGTCTCACGTACTGCTGCAATAAAATGAGCGAGGCCTCCTTCTTCTACTTCTAATTTTTTATTTGCTTCCTCTGCGGTAATCCCTGAGATCAATTTGGGCCAACGTAGATCACCATCGCTTTCCTCAACTACCCCACCAGGAAAAACAGTGAATCCAGGAGCGAACGCAAGTTTTTCGCTCCGCCGTATAGTCAATACATGCAAATCGGGTCTATCGCTAAGTAAAACTACCGTAGATGCAGGTTTAGGAATTACCATATTTGTTTTCCGAACCTAGATCCCCTATTTGCCATGCATGAACACTACCCTTCAAGTCTTTTGAAAGTTGAAACTACATTGAACTTTACAATTGGTAAAAAAATTGTTCCCAACACCGCGCGAATCTCTTCAACATGCGAATATTTAATTGATGACTGAACTGAGATGGAACCCTGACTTTCAATCAAGTACCGATCTTGATCGACCAGTATTAGCTGTAGCGTTCAAAGGGCTCTTTGACGCGTCAGGAGCAGCCACTTCAGCCCTTGAGTGGCTAAGCAACTACTTCCCGGTTATAAAACTGGGAGAAATCGATCCAGAAACCTTCTTTGATTTCACACAAGAACGACCCACTGTCTCTTTTGGAGAGGATGGAGGTCGAGAACTGCAGTGGCCATCTAATGAAATAAACGCCCTTAAAACACCTGAAGGGCAGAGAGATTTAGTAGTGATCGCGGGCGTTGAACCACACTTGAGATGGCGAACCTTTTCGGCTGTCCTAACAGAAGTAGCGCATCAAGTTCAAGCAGAAACGGTAACCACATTGGGTTCTATGATCGGAATGATTCCTCATACGCGGCCACTTACCATCATCGGAAGCTCTACAAATCATGACTTGGCAAAACGTCTTGGTTTAAACCGTCCTTCTTATCAAGGACCCACAGGTTTAGTTGGGGCTTTACATGACACACTAGATAAAGCAAATATGCCCGTTCTTTCTTTACGAGTATCAGTTCCTCATTACATTCCTGATGCTCCTAACCCAAAAGCAACTCGTGCACTTCTAAGACGCTTTGAAATGGTTACAGGAATTGACACTGGCTATATGGGGCTTGATTCGGATGCTTCTGATTGGGAGAAAAGAGTTGATGAAGCGGTTGCAGGAGATCCGGAAATTACTGCATATGTAAGCCGCCTTGAAATGCAGTCAGATCAGTCAGAAGAAAAAATGCCTTCAGGCGATGATTTAGCTGCTGAATTTGAGGCTTTTCTTCGAGATCACAATCGTTCAAGCGATGACCAGTAACCTTTTTAGAAAGCGTTGGGAGAATTTTTGTCTATAGATCACTTGCCCGTACTTGAAAAAGACATAGGAGTTCTGCAGATTGCTTGCACAAATAATCCAGAAGCTCCAGTTTCCGCTTGCCCTGGTTGGAACAACGCTGATCTCTACAATCATGTGAACTCAGTTTGGCACTTTGCAGCAACTCAAGTACTTGCATGCAATCCAGAGAAACCAACTCGCCCTGAAACACTAGATTACGATGCGGGTTCTGAGATTTACGAAACTTTGGCATCATGTGATCCTCACCAGCCTGCTTGGAACTGGTCTCCTGATTTGACTTGTGGCTTTTGGATAAGACGTATGGTTCATGAAACAGCTATTCATCGATGGGATGCAGAGAACGCCATTGGTAAACAAGCAGGGATTGATTCATCTATTTCTTTAGACACTCTGGCGGAAGTGATTGAAGTAGCTATGCAGTTTCATGTGAGTGGACTAGTTGCTGAATTTCCAAAAGGGTCTCTTCATGTGCACTGCACAGATGTAGAAGGGGAATGGTTATTAACTTCTTCAGGTAGCGATTTAGTAGTAGTTAGAGAACACGCTAAAGCTGATGTTGCTGCACGAGGCACTGCCGCGGATTTGGCTCTTTGGCTTTGGCATCGAGGTGAAGGTGAAGGGGTGGAATTCTTCGGAGACCAAACTCTTCTCGACTCGTGGGCGTCTCTAGTTCCTTAACCAGATATCCCTACTGGACAGGCAACACCGGTACCGCCAATGCCGCAATACCCCCAGGGAATTCGCGCAAGGTACTGCTGGTGACCTCTTTCTGCATAGTAGAAAGTATCTAGTTTCTGAATTTCGGTCGTGATTATTCCGTAACCAGCGGCTGACAGAGCTTCGCTATAGGAAGCCTTTGTGCTCTGAGCTTTCTCTGATTGTTCAGCACTGTTGAAATAGATCCCTGATCGATACTGGGTCCCGACATCATTCCCTTGGCGCATGCCTTGAGTAGGGTCATGATTCTCCCAAAAGATAGTGAGAACCTCTTCCAGAGAAATAGTGAAAGGATCAAATGCCACTAGAACTACTTCTGTGTGTCCAGTCAAACCAGTACACACTTCTTCATAAGTTGGATTGGGTGTTATTCCACCGGCGTAACCGGCAGCGGTAACCCAGACCCCTGGGGTTTCCCAAAATTTTCTTTCCGCTCCCCAAAAACATCCCATAGCTACTACAAGAGTTTCGGTTTCTTCTGGGAATGGTTCAACTAGACTTCGCCCATTTACTATATGGGAATCGACAACGGTCAATGGTTCAGTTCTGCCTGGCAGAGCTTCATTTATGTTAGGGAGTGTTAAGCGTTTCATTTGGATTCCTTTACACCGTAAACGCTAAATTCTCGGATATTTGTTCACCTAATTCTTGAGCACCCTCAATGATGAGTCGGCCATCGTTTACATATTGGCTTGCGGAGCTCCGTCCTCCAGTAAGTGCTAAGAAGTCTGTAGAAGTAAGGATTAAAGAGACTGTAGGTTCTTCTTCGAAATGTGCTACTAACTGGGCCTTTTCATTGACTTGAATGCTTAAAGTTCGCTCTATTGGTCCGGTAAGGAGAATCTCAATGCGGCTTCCTTGAGGTGCTTTGCCTCGCTTGCCAACAATGTATCCGATGGCCTCAACTACTTCTTGGACAGAGATTTCTGCAGATTTTCCGTCTTCGTCTCCAGCTCGTCCTAGTGGTTCACGACAATCTTGAAGATGAAGCCAAGAATCATAAATGCGTATCTGCATAAACCTGCCATAGGGAGCTTCTCCGGCTGGTGTCCATCCCACATTTGCGAATTCTTCTTCTGTTAGATGCCGCAACACGTCTAATCGTTCCGAAGTTATTTCACCAAAAGCTTTCAAGACTTCAGTGCCGGGAAGGCTCCTAAATGATTCAACCCATTTTTCGTTTGCCTCACCTATTGGATTTTTGATGTGTTCACCCTCTGGTGAATTTTTTGGCGCTGGATTACCTGCCAACATATTTTCTGTTCCCACGATATGAGCGAGGTTGTCTTTAACTGTCCATCCCGGACATCTACTTAAAGTCATCCATTCATCTTCGGAAAGATTTGAACCAAAACCTTCCCAAGCCTCCCATACTTCTTCAAGGCCTTCAATAATGTCTTGTTTCCCAATCATCTATATTCCTAGCGTGTGGGGTTAGCCACAGTGTTCCAGTCGCGTGCTTCGACGTAAGGACGAAAGGCGGAAGCGATATCTTTCATGTCTTCATCGCTCTTTGGGCGTTGTAGTTCAAATAAGTGTGGGAATTCAAGCCAGCCGACAACTAAATCCCAAAGACGATCTGCTTCCTCTTCTTTTGGAGGATCAATTAATACAGGGCCAAATAATTTCTGATCGTTCTCAAAAACTAGAGTAGGGACACCCCACCCTCCTAGATCAACTACTCGTTTATGATCTTCATGAACATCATTGTGTGTAGTTAAGTCTTCAAGAGCTTCATCCACAAAAGATGGATCCAAATCAATTTCAGTAAGAAGTTGTTTTGCGACATCTGGATCATGCGGTTTACGACCCTCTACGTGCAGCGCAGTACCAGCCTTTAGATACCAAGCATTATTGAGTTCCGGATCTTGACGCTTTAAGAGTGCTCCCACTCGCATCATCGACCACCCGTAGGTCCAGTCTCTTTCCCATGGATGTTTTTTGCCTTCAGTTAAATTGATTTCTTCTAAACTGAAAAAGCGCCAATTCACTTCGATATTGCGTCTGCTAGATACTTCACGCATCCATAAAGAAGTTTGGTACGCCCATGGGCACATTACGTCAAAGTGAAAGTCAACTTTTGTAGGGCTATTTGTTTTGTTCATATTTCAATACTCGCGCAATTCGTGTCGTAACACCTTGCCCAAAGCATTTCTTGGCAAGTCGTCAACTATCACTAATCTTTGTGGAAGTTTATAGGCCGCTAGGTGCTGTCGCCCGAAATCACGTACTGTTTTAAGGGATGGTAATTTCTCTTGTGGGCTCGGAACTATCCACGCTACTACTTCTTCACCCCATTCTTCAGAAGGTACGCCTGCAACCGCTACCTGTTCTATGCCCGGGTGAGTTATCAACACGTCATCTACCTCACGTGGGTACACGTTGTATCCACCACTGATGATTAATTCTTTTTTTCGCCCAACGATTTCTAAATACCCGTCTTCGTCTAGTTTTCCTAAATCACCGGTACGAAACCAACGGCCAGTCGAATTATCAACAAATGATTCCTGATCTGTGTCTAAACGATTCCAATAACCGTTGAAAACGTTGGGTCCACTTACCAAAATCTCTCCAGATTGTTTTTCTATGTCTATCTTCACGCCTGGAAGTGGAAAGCCGACTGTTCCAGGTTTTCGTTCTCCCAAATATGGGTTAGAGGCAAGCATCACTGTTTCAGTCATTCCATAACGCTCTAAAACTTGAATACCTGCTTCTTTATTTAGACGTTTATGGAGTGAGGGAGCTAAAGGAGCAGAACCTGAAACACACAGTCTTATTTTTGCTAGTTTTTGAATTCTTGGATGTTCAGCAAGTCGATGGTACATAGTTGGCACACCAAAAAACATTGATACTTGGTGTTCTTGAATTGCTTGAATTACTTCTTCGGCTTGGAACCCATTTTGAAGAACTACTGAAGAACCTATTAGTAATGTCCCATGTAACCCAACTCCCATCCCGTGCATATGAAATAGCGGTAGACATAACAATAATCTGTCGTTTTTTTTCCACTGCCACGCTAATCGGACGGAGTGTGCACCAGCTAATAAGTTTTTCTGAGACAAAACAGCGCCTTTAGGTTTGCCTGTTGTCCCAGAGGTATAGACAATTAAAGCAGGGTCATGTGGTTCTACTTGATCTATTTTAGTTATGGACCCTTTAGGAAAATTTACTTCTGTGGTCGAAATAAAAATGTTTGGGTTTATGGATTTGATCCATTCTTCCCAGTTTGGATGATCAATTAAGGCTGCTCGTGGGGAGGCATCATTTATAACGTGTTCTAGTTCTGCTTTCTGATATAGCCCATTGACCGGAACGACTATGAGGCCGAAACGAAGAGCCGCCATATGCGCTACTGTCAAATTAATTGATGACGGTCCTGAAATAAGGATCCTGTCCCCTTTACAAAGACCTATCTGTTTGAAACTTCCGGCTAATTCTAAAGTTCGTTGTAAAAATTCTTCTCGGTTAATCCACCCACGACTGTCGTGTAACAAGGGGGACGATAAATTTTTAGAAAGAGTTGAGATACAGGCACTGACTAGAGTTTCTGGTGTCGGAAGAACAAAATCATTTTTGCCGATGTGCTGCGGCCATTTAGAGAGGGACATGGGGTCAGTTCTTTTTCTCAGAATTAGCCTTCGTTTTCGGTTTCTTTCTTTCGTTCAAAAATCTCTTTGCAGGTGGGACATACCGTGTAGCGGTCAGGGTCACGGCTTGGAATCCAGACTTTTCCGCAAAGAGCGACAACTGGTTTACCGGAAACAGCAGATTTAAGAATGTCAGATTTCCGGGCATAGTGAGCGAACCGGTCATGATCTCCTTCACCTTCACGCGTTTTTGGATCAACAACTGTTGGTGTAGTTACTAGTGGATCGGGCATAGAAGAGACCCGGCTACTCTTCACTTAGGGTATTAAGTTTTTCGACTCTTGTTAGATGCCGTCCACCTTCAAACTCTGCATTTAACCATGCTTCCACGGCATCCTCTGCTGCTTTGAAGTCGATTGATCTTTCACCGAAACAGAGGACATTAGCGTCGTTGTGTTGGCGGGTTAGCTCTGCTGATGCAGCATCATTAACGAGCGCGGCTCTTACTCCAGAAATCTTGTTTGCTGCCATAGAAATTCCAACACCAGATCCGCAGACACATACGCCATACTTTGCTTCTCCACCCGCAACAGCGCGACCTACAGCTGCTCCATATTCAGGGTAATCAACTCTGTCTGTTGAATAAGTTCCAAGATCTAAGACTTCGTATCCAAGTCCTTTTAAATGTTCTGCTAAATGTTTTTTTAAGTTGTAGCCTGCATGGTCGCAGCCGACGGCAATAGTAGTCATAATGAGATTTTAGCCGTCGTTATCAATAAGCCCTGCTTTGGAAAGTTCTTCTTTGCTGATCTCGCCTAGTCGAATTATTTTTGGGTTAGATAATGAAAGATCAACCAGAGTTGAAGGTC
>CAJXEU010000009.1 GCA_913052525.1 uncultured Actinomycetes bacterium | reverse complement strand
TGTCCCTCATCAATGGCTTGTTTGGGCAGACAGCGAACTTAACTGGCGACCTGATCGGTACATCGTTGGACCAAAACTCTTTTGGACTGGAGAGCAAGGGGTGGTTGAGTGGGCATTACCTTTCACTACGACCTATCAACTCATTCGTGACATTATTGCTGTTGTTATTTATCTTGTAGCTTTAGGTGGGAATGTAGTGATGTGGAGATCTTGGCAAGAAAGAGGCCAAGAGAAGAATGAGCCAGTACCAACTTCAGAGTATGGAAGGCCATTAATCAAGGATGGGGTGGGGTCATGAGCCGGGTTGATGCAAACCCCGATCATCCAATTTTTATCGATGACTATGTTTTACGCCAAGTTGATGCAGATTGGTTACTTAAGGCAGTAAAACCAAAGCAATTTATTCATATTGATCAGTCGGAATGCATTATGTGCGAAGGGTGTGTTGATATATGCCCGTGGAAGTGCATCCACATGGTTAACCCAGAAGCGATTACAGAATCAATTGGAACAGAAAAACCAGGTGAAGATCCAAGTGATCATGTAATTTTTACTATCGATGATGATGCCTGTACACGATGTGCACTTTGTGTAGATCGCTGTCCGACAGGAGTTATTATATTAGGTCGTGTTGGTGAACCTTCTGCTGAAGGAGACGCACATCAACGGACAAATAGCCATGGCTATGGCTATGGAATGAGACTGGCATAAAGGGCAGTCACAAGTAATTATTTAGTGTAGGGAAAGAGTTAAAGGTGAGCGAAGAAAACGGTAAAAAGCCTGCAGGGCAAGCGCTTCAAGAGCGCCTTAGCCAAGTAGGCGACCGCATGCAGAATTCTCAAACCTGGTCATCAATTTTTCGCCCCGGGTCTATTTTCCGCAAGGGATACAGCGATAGTCCTAGAAATAGATCGTATGTGATCATGAACAGTGTGATGTATCACCTTCATCCTGTCAAAGTTAAACGCCATGCTGTAAAAGTCAGTTACACCCTTTGTCTCGGCGGCCTTAGTTTTTTCTTATTTATTCTCTTGACCGTCACCGGTATTTTCTTGATGTTCTTTTATCGCCCAACAGCGGCACAAGCTTGGGACGATATGCAAATCCTTCAAACCGCTGTTGGTTTTGGTCTTTTGGTAAGAAATATGCACCGATGGGCTGCGCACCTCATGGTTCTTACTGTGTTTCTGCATATGGCAAGAGTTTTCTATCACGGGGCATATAAACCACCACGAGAGTTCAACTGGGTTATTGGCGTCATGTTGTTACAACTAACCCTCCTCCTTTCATTCACTGGATACCTGTTGCCTTGGGATCAACTGGCTCTTTGGGCTGTAACTGTGGGAACGAATATGATGGGATTTACCCCTGTTTTCGGGGAACAAGTCCGTTTTGTTTTACTAGGAGGCGTAGAAATCGGTACAGACACATTGCTTCGATGGTACGTACTACATGTATTGATGTTGCCTTTCGTAATTGTAATTTTCATGGCTATCCACTTCTGGCGCGTCCGTAAAGACGGCGGCATTTCAGGTCCACTGTAGGCAGGGGTATGAAATGACAGAAATACCTGAACACCTGCGTAAACGAGCAGAGGAAGCGCGCGCTAAAGCAGCGGGAGCAACGGGAGAGAGTTCTTCATCTCCGGAATCAGAAGCATCAACTACATCTGGTGAAGCCTCTTCAACAGATGAAAAGATTCCAGCGCACCTTCTTGATCGAGGAAAAGCAGCATCAGAACAATCGGCACCTGTTGAATCTTCTGATCCAGGTTTAGGAACTGGACCCGATGGTAATACTCAACGGTTACTTGCCGTCGTAAAATCAGGATCCATTCAGGATACGAAAGCAACTCCTGTAGATAAAGTCCATGTCTGGCCGCATCTTCTAGTAATTGAGTTTCTCGCAGCACTGGGTATGACATTGTTTACTCTTTTGTTCTCAATTTTTGTTAATGCACCACTGCTAGAACTGGCAGATTTTAATAAAACACCCAACCCATCAAAAGCTCCTTGGTACTTTCTTGGACTCCAAGAACTCTTGACGATGTTCCACCCGATGGTTGCTGGGGTAACAATTCCAGGTATGGGTCTCATCCTTTTGGTCATGGCTCCCTACATGGATAAAAACCCTTCAAAAAGGCCAGAAGACCGCAAATTCGCTATCTCACTCATGACAATACATTTAATGTTTTGGGCAGTGTTAGTGATGATTGGATCATTTTTCCGTGGTCCTGGTTTCAACTTTGTGTTCCCTTGGGATGCCGGACTTTTCTTCGAACTATGAGAACTAAACACATGCTTAACACTGACCCAGGAACAAGGAGATAACCATGGCTATTGCTATCGCCATAATTATTCTTGTTCTTCTCTCAACGGTACTTCTTGTAGGTGCTTCAAAACGTCGAGATCGTGCTGCAACAGGATTATCAAAAGAGGCTCGACAACGAGATAAATCCAATCCAGTTTTAACAGATATCCCTACTCAACCAAGCGGGCGTGAAGTGGAGGCGGCAGCAGTTGCCGCACGCAACGAAGTGCCAGCACCTGTAGTTGAGTCAGCTCCAGAAGAAGTATTCGTTCCTCCAGATCCCCAAACTCTTGGAGTAACACGGCGTCAGTTCTTTAACCGCAGTCTTGTTGGAATGATGGGGTTTGGTTTATCGGGATTTGGAGGCGCGTGTATCGCCTTTCTATGGCCACAAGGAGTAAGCGGATTCGGAGCAAAAATAAAAGTTGGAAATATTGTTGAAATTTTGGCTGAAATTGATTCAAACAACGGCTTCCTCTACAAACCAGAAGGCCGCATGTGGATCACTGCTTACCCCAATAACGCAGTTGAAAAAGCACGAAATACTTATTCTCCAGCAGAATTACCCGGTATGACTGCTGGGGTAGATCAAGGATTTGAAGCAGGTGTCGTTGCTCTCTACCAAAAGTGTCCTCATCTTGGTTGTCGCGTACCTAACTGTGTTTCTTCTCAATGGTTTGAATGCCCTTGTCATGGATCCCAATACAACCAAGTTGGTGAAAAACGTGGCGGCCCAGCTCCGCGAGGTATGGACCGGTTCGGAGTTTCAGTTGACAACGGAGTTCTAACAGTAAACACAGGAATGATTGTTCAAGGCCCACCAATCGGTGTAAACACAACTGGCCAAGAAGCTGAAGGCCCTAACTGTATAGGTCAGGCAAGCGACCACTGAGTCGCTGTTAAGGAGAAGTTAAAAACCAAATGTCCCAAATGATCCTCGCCGCAAGCACCCAGAGAACAATAGGTGTAGTCATTGCGTCTGTCGTCGCGGTCGGATTCTTGGTTTACCTTTTATTTAGCTTCCGTATTGGAAAAAAAGAAATCGGTTCAGAAATCGATATTGCTGCAAATCGTAAACCACATGCAGATGACGATGAACTTGAAACGAGAAAACTTGATTCTCATCTTGGGTGGTCTCTCGTGACTTTGGCAGCAATATCGATCATTCTTCCCCTGTATTGGTTGATGGAGCCGGCTCGCCAAGAAAACGCTGAATATGGTTGGGTGAAACGTTTCGAAAAACGAGGAGCAGCAGAATATGAAGAAGCCTGTGCAGGATGCCATGGACCAGAAGGTGTAGGTGGCGTAACTTCGTTCACACTTACAGATAGTGATGGAGGTTTTGTTGCTCAAGTTGACTGGAAAGCACCTGCACTTACCACAGTACTTTCTAGATTTGACGAATCCGAAGTAACTCACATACTTAACTACGGCCGTGGAGGCAGCCCTATGCCTGCTTGGGGCCTTCCAGGAGGCGGACCACTCACTAAACAACAAATCCATCAATTAGTGGTTTATTTACGTTCAATACAGTTAGACCAAGAAGAAGTAATAGCAGAAGTAAATTCTGGACTAACAGTTGGAGCACGAGTTATCGTAGCCGCAGCTAATTCTGAACTTTCTGCAGACGAAATTGATGCAGCCGTACAAGCATGGTTAGAAGAAGCATCTCAACCAGAAAGTGAAAACTATTTGGTCTACGGAGAGTTGTTGTTCAATAATTCAGCAGCTCAAGGAGCAAACAGTTGTGCTCGATGCCATACCCCAGGGTTTTCTTATGGAGCAGTGGATGCAGAAAGAACAGAAGAATTATTAACAGAATGGCCAAAGCTAGAAGAGAGTGGAGTCTTAACAGGATGGCAACCTGGTAAAGGTGCGATTGGCCCAAGTCTTGATGGAGTGACTGCACACTTTCCAACCCCAGCCGGCCAAGAAGGATTTATTCACAGCGGTTCTGAAGTGGGTGTGAGTTACGGAAATGCTCGCAGTGGAACCGGGGGAATGCCAGGGTTTGGAAGCAGGGTTGATAATGACCTGACAGATAGAGAAACTGGAGCATCAATTACCTATAGCCAGCTCTACACCCCAGAACAAATCGCAGCGATCGTTGCGTACGAGAGGAGCCTGGGATGAGTGAACTTATAACATTGGCTGGGATCGCTTGGGACCCTCAAATTCGAGGTATTTTGACGGTAGCTACTGGGGCTGTAGTACTTCTTGGTTCAGTTTGGTTGATTGTTTCAACAAACTCTGGGACACGACTCGGAACATTGATCTCAACTGCAGCATTCTTTGGATGGATGACAATTCTCGCTTGCACTTGGTGGATTTATGGAACTGGATGGAAAGGAGAAAGCCCATCCTGGCAAGTAATTGATATCAATGTGGGAGACCTACAGCAAAGTGGACTTCCAGAGGCTCGGTTACTTCCAAATCCAGACGATTTACTAACAGGTTATGAACTTGTTCTATCTTCAGGTGATTCTCGCGCTGAAGCTGAATTCAACACTCTTCCAAGTGCAGAAGACAATCCTGATCTATCTGAAACGGAGTTAGCAGAACTACAAGAATCAGTTCAAATAAAAAATGAAATAATAACTCGATCAGAATTAGCATCAGTTTCCCCTGAAGTAACAAACGATGCCGGGTTTGACGATCTAGATGGTTGGGAACTACTGCCCACAACACTTGCAGGAGATGATCAGGCACAAGCCGTAGCTGGCGTATTAGCGCATCCTTCTTTCAATTTCACGTCAAGTGCAGATTTCAAATTGCTTGATGCATATACACGAGGTGGAAAAGATTCACTTAAAGAAAATCCAAATCGTATTGATCGAATAGTGCAATGGATTACAAGCTCAGCACAGATCACTCATCCAACGCGATACAGCATCGTGCAGTTACAAGAAGTAATTCATCAAGAAGTCGCTCCAGGAGAAACACCTCCGAGGCCAATAGCTGACGAAAGCAAACCAGTCATTTCAGTGATTATGATTCGTGACCTTGGGGCAGTAAGACTTCGAGCAGCTTTAGTAGCTATCGGATGTCTTTTCATCTTTTTAGCTCTTTGTTACTGGCTTCACGTTCGGGATAAAGAAGTCATGGCCCGACGTGAGGAGTTTGAAAAAACGGGGAAGTGAGATGGTGACTCTCACCATTGTCGCCGTCGGTTTGGAGAGCTGAAATGCTCGCTCAGTACCTTCCAATACTCGCTCTAGGGGTGCTTGCATTTTTATTTGCGGCCTTAAGTTTTGTAGCAACAAAACTTTTAGCTCCACGGAACCCAAATGACA
This sequence comes from uncultured Actinomycetes bacterium, assembly GCA_913052525.1. Lineage (GTDB taxonomy): Bacteria > Actinomycetota > Acidimicrobiia > Acidimicrobiales > MedAcidi-G1 > MedAcidi-G2B. The sequence goes on along the minus strand of CAJXEU010000009.1, from coordinate 10,001 downwards.
AGAAACTCGCTCCCTATGAATGCGGTATTGTCCCAACAAAAAATAATCCGGAACGTTTTCCAGTTCGGTTCTTCCTCGTAGCAATGATCTTTATTGTCTTTGACATTGAAATCATTTTTTTCTATCCATGGGCATTAGCGCATCGCGAACTCGGAGTATCGGGTCTTGTCGCAGTCCTTATTTTTTCTGTAGCAGTATTTGAGTCGTTCATATATCTCATTGGAAATGGTGCTCTTGAATGGGGTCCAATCCGAAGAAGCCAATACGATTCTGGTCAATCAGGTCAAGTATCAACAGAACGTACTACGCAGTCCACTGTCGTTCACATACAAGAAACTGGAGTGCGACGTGTTGGTTTAGAAGGGCGACCAGAAAATGAAGAGGTGGCTAACTAATGGCACGAATTCCACTTCTCGGTGACACGAACAACATTGCTTCCGATGGATTAGAAGGATTAGAACACAATTTTGTTACAGCTCGTATAGAGGATCTAGTCAAGTGGTCGCGGGCGAGAAGCTGCTGGCCTGCAACTTTCGGTCTCGCTTGCTGCGCGATTGAAATGATGGCAACTGGGGCAGCACATTATGACCTAGCTAGATATGGAATGGAAGTTTTTCGGGCGTCACCTCGTCAAGCAGATTTGATGATCGTAGCTGGGCGAGTTTCACAAAAAATGGCGCCAATACTTCGTCAAATCTATGACCAAATGATGGAACCAAAATGGGTTATTTCAATGGGAGTTTGTGCATCAAGTGGAGGAATGTTCAATAACTATGCCATCGTCCAAGGTGTCGATCAAATAGTACCCGTTGATGTTTACGCCCCAGGATGCCCTCCCGGCCCTGAAACACTGATGCACTCAATTCTTACGTTGCACGACAATATTCAAAGCGGAGAACTCACACGACGACGAGAATTAAATCAAGGAGGCGCCGCCATTGATTTAGATCTTTCACCAATGAGTGCTGAAACACCAGTTGAGATTGTTGAGAAAACAACGTCATGACTGAAACTGAAGAATCAAATGAAGAAGTAGAGGAAAAAACCGAAGAATACTCCGGACCTACTTCCTATGGAGTCCCTGTTACTGAATCACATGATCAAGTAGTCCTGCATCCAGCACCTACACAATTATTAGAGACAGTTACTTTGTTAAAAGAAGATGGTTTTTGTATGGCTATTGATGTCACAGCAGTTGACTATTTAACGCATCCAGGCCGGAAAGATTTACCAGCAGGATTGAATCCGGAACGTTTTGAAGTAGTTGTTTCGCTGATTAATCACGACCAAGGGAAACGAGTCCGTCTCCGGGTGCAAGCCGGAACCGATAATCCAACTGTTCCTTCCCTATTTGATCTATTTCCCGGAACGGAAGCCATGGAAAGAGAGGCCTGGGATCTATTTGGCGTCGTTTTTGAAGGACATCCAGATCATTCACGTATTCTTCTTCCCGACAACTGGGAAGGTCATCCACTACGAAAAGACCATGAAGTCGGACGAATTCCTGTTCAATTTTCTCCTGAAGTAGGGAGACATTAATGACGAATGGAAAAGAGCTACTTCTTGGAGAGCCTGAAAGAGTTTTCAGGCGAGAAGAAAGTCCAGTTCTTCGACTTAATGAAGAAGAAGCAAATGCTGCAATTGATGATACAGACGCTCTTGACGACGATCATCGCATGATTTTAAATATGGGACCCTCCCATCCATCTACACATGGTGTATTGCGTCTTATGTTAGAGATGGAAGGAGAAACTATTCTTCGGTCCAAACCAGTGATTGGTTATTTACATACTGGAATGGAGAAAACAGCTGAAGGTCTTAGTTACCTACAAGGGGCAACCAACGTCACACGCATGGATTATGCCGCCCCACTTTTTTCAGAACTAGCTTTTTCTTTAACCGTTGAAAAACTTCTTAATATTGACGTCCCACCTAGAGCTACATGGATACGCATGCTGATGTGTGAACTCAATCGAGTTTCTTCGCACTTACTTTTTCAAGCAACTAATGGTATGGATTTAGGCGCAGTCTCCATGATGATCTATGGATGGAGAGAACGCGAAGAGGTTCTTCGTTTTTTCGAAAAAGTTACCGGACTACGGATGAACCATAACTATATTCGTCCAGGTGGTGTGGCAGCAGACCTTCCGGACGGATGGCGAGAAGATGTAAAGAAACTGCTGGAAATAATCCCTCCCCGGCTAGAAGAATACGATATTTTACAAACCGGTCAACCTATTTTCCGTGAGCGATTGCAAGGTGTAGGCGTCATGAACCCTGCTGAAGCCCTTGCATTATCTGCAACAGGGCCAATTCTCCGATCTACTGGCTACGCATGGGACCTCCGCCGTCATATGCCCTATTTGGCATATGACGAAGTTGATTTTGATGTTGTAGTAGGCACTTATGGAGACTGCTTCGATCGCTTTGCAATTCGATTAAATGAAATTCGTGAATCCCTAAAAATAATTGAACAGATTCTTGAATTAATGCCTGAGGGCGATTACCGGATTCAAAATAAAAAGGTGACTCCACCGCCAAGGGCGAGGATAGATGAATCAATGGAAGCCCTAATACATCACTTCAAAATCTTTACAGAAGGCTTTCATGTTCCTGAGGGCGAAGTCTATGTAGCAGTTGAAAGCCCAAGAGGAGAACTTGGCTGTTACATCGTCTCCGACGGAGGTCCTAACCCTTATCGGATGCATATACGTGGACCAAGTTTCGTCAACCTTCAAACTCTGCCGCACCTGATGGAAGGTGGGCTCATAGCAGATGGGGTAGCGGTAATTTCTTCAGTAGATCCAATCATGGGAGAAGTGGACCGATAATGGCTTACTTCACTGAAGAAAACCTTCGTCGGGCTCATGAGATCATTGACAGATATCCTCGCGCTAAGTCAGCAGTAATTCCATTACTTCATCTAGCCCAAGAACAAAACGGTTGGATTACAAATGAAGCAATGACACATATCGCTGAGCTAACCAATGTCACTTCAGCTGAAGTTCTAGGAACAGGCAGTTTTTATGAAATGTTTAAATTTCATCCGGTAGGAAAGTACCTAGTAAATGTATGCACAAATATTTCTTGCCAATTATTAGGAGGAGAGGAATTACTGCATCATGCGGAATCAACTCTCGGAATCACAGATGGCGAAACAACAGAAGATGGCCTCTTCACTCTTGAAGATGTGGAATGCATTGCAGCATGCACCGAGGCTCCTTGTTTCACAGTAAATTATCGATATTTTCATCGGGCTGATGAAAACACTTTTGACGAGGTTGTAGCCGAACTTCGCTCCGGCCGAAGCCCATTAGATAAAGGCAAACAAGGTGACAGTGGTGATATCCCTTCACATGGGACGCTGTCTCGGATACAACAACATATTCCGTTAGATAGAAAAGCGGGGATAACCCCCCCAGAAGACTCTAAGACGGCTCCTGTATGGATGGAAAAAAACGCAGAAGAGGCTAAGTCATGAATAACTCAGCTCCTGCTTTCGCAGCTGGTTACATCAATAACGACGGACCTAAGCTCATCACTGAACGGTTTCAATTTGAGGACTCGTTCACTCTTGAAAGATTTTTAAATACAGGCGGCTATGACGGGCTTAGGAAAGCGCTGGAGAGAAAACCTTCAGAAGTACATGATGAAGTACGGGAAGCCATATTGCTTGGTCGTGGAGGAGCTGGATTCCCAGCCGGAGTGAAATGGGGGTTCTGCCCAGAAGGAGTGTGGCCTAGATATCTCGTAGTCAACGGAGACGAAAGCGAGCCAGGCACTTACAAAGATCGTCTCTTGATGGAACGTGACCCACACCAATTAATCGAAGGATGTCTGATTGCTTGTTACGCGCTTGGTCTTTCCCAGTGCTTCCTTTATGTAAGAGGAGAAATGGCTCTAGCCCAAGAACGCATAGCAAACGCATTGAATGAAGCGTATGAAGCAGGTTACGTAGGCCGGAATATCCTTGGTCAAGATTTTTCGGTTGACATCGTCCTTCATTGGGGTGCTGGGGCCTACATAGTTGGTGAAGAAACAGCACTTATAGAAAGCCTTGAAGGAAATAGAGGAATGCCACGTCTTAAACCTCCATATTTTCCAGCGGCAATAGGGCTTTATGGTCAACCAACGATCGTAAACAATGTAGAAACTCTTTCGAACATTCCCTGGATTATTGACAATGGTGCTTCCGCATATAAAGAGATGGGATCTGAAACGTCTCCCGGAACACGTTTATTCGCTATATCCGGTCATGTAAATAGACCAGGGGTCTATGAAGTCGAACAAGGAGTCACCACATTTCGTGACTTATTTTACGGAGAGAACTTTTGCCAAGGAATTCGAAACGGAAATGAACTAAAAATGTTCATCCCAGGAGGTGGATCCGCTCCTTGGTTCTTTGAAGAACACTTAGATTTACCTTTAGAAGCTCGCCCGGTTGGAGAAGCAGGTTCAATGCTTGGGTCCGGCGCAATAGTGGTAATGGATGAAACCACAGATGCGGTTAAGGCATGCCTAAGAGTGGTGCGGTTTTTTGCGCGAGAATCTTGCGGAAAATGTTCACCTTGTCGAGAAGGAACCACTTGGGAAGAAAAAATCTTACGTCGAATCTATGAAGGAGATGGCCGTCCATCAGATATCGAACTCCTTCTAGACATCGGAGACAACATAAGTCCAGGCCCCTATCCAGTGGCAGCTTTCAGCGATCAAAATCTTGAAGCTGTTCCATTTCCTCCTCGCCAAACCACGATATGTCCATTAGGTCCATCATCTGTTGCACCTATTACTTCAGCAATTCGGCGGTTCAGGGCAGAGTTTGAAACTCTCATAACTCAGCGTGACAGCATTCCGGTCTCTGCTGCCCCAATTGAGGTAGAGCAATGAGTGACGAGAATACAAGCGAAATAGAGGTCACCCTTAACGGTGAAAAATTTATAGCGAACCCTGGAGAGCTTTTGATTGATGCTGCCGAGAGGATGGGAACCGAAATTCCGAGATTTTGCCATCACTCCCGTCTTAAGCCAGTGGGTATGTGCCGTATGTGTCTTGTAGAAGTCGACACAGGGAGAGGCCCGAGTTTGCAGCCGTCTTGCATGCTGACTTGTCAACCAGGAATGACAGTTGAGACCGAATCAGAAAAGACAGTAAAAGCCCAAGATGGGGTTTTAGAATTTCTTCTCATCAATCATCCTCTTGATTGTCCAATATGCGACAAGGGTGGAGAGTGTCCGTTACAAGACCAGACACTCGCATACGGGCCTGGCGAAAGTCGTTACATAGAGCAGAAACGCAACTTTGAAAAACCAATACCAATCAATGAAAATGTCTATCTAGACCGTGAAAGATGCATTCTTTGTGATCGGTGTACTCGATTTGCCGATGAAGTAGCGGGAGACAAGCTTATACACTTCCAAGGACGCGGATCTCAGACTGAAGTTAACACCTTCCCTGATGAACCATTCAGTTCTTATTTCAGTGGCAACACAGTACAGATATGTCCCGTAGGAGCACTCACCGCTCGACCATACCGATTCAAAGCTAGGCCATGGGATTTAGAAGAAGCAGAATCAACAAGCGCGTTTGACTCTGTAGGAAGCCGCATTTCCATACACGCTTCAAGAAATCAAGTTTTACGTCTTCAAGGAGTGGACTCAGACAGCGTTAATTGGGGATGGCTCTCTGATAAAGAAAGATTCATATTTGAGGCCTTTAGCCACGTAGACCGTCTTGATACCCCGTTAATAAACAAAAAAGAAACTGAAAATTCGCAACAAGATAAGTCATCTTGGCCTGAATCTTTAAAAGCTGCTGCCACTGCACTAAAGGAAACTTCTTCAGACCGAATCGCCATATTGGGAGGTTCCCGGTTAACTAATGAATCACAATATGCATGGACGAAAGTTGCTAAAGGGATTTTAGGAACAGACAATATAGATGCTCAGATGGGAGACGGACTTCCCCCAGAATTTTTATTAGGATTACCTCGTGCGACAATAAATGACGCCTGTAAACCAGGTGGAACAATTGTCCTTTTAGGACCTGATCCAAAAGAAGAACTCGGATCGCTCTACCTTCGTCTCCGGCATGCCGTAGTGCATGACGGAGCAACCCTTATTGAACTAACTCCAACATCAACTGGATTAACTCCATACGCTACTCACAGTCTTCGAGTTCGGCCCGGAGAAACTGCTGAAGTGGTAAAGGCCATGTTTGGCGAAGGAGGCGTAGCCCCAATCGGAGGAGTGGACCCAGAAGATGCGAAAAAAGCCGGGTCACTATTACAGACCGCAGAGAGTGTCACTGTTCTACTTGGCCGCTCTTCATTGGCGGAAACCGAAGGACCAGTAATAGATGCTGCTTTGGCATTACATGATCGTCTCGCCGACGTCCAGTTTCTTTCTTTGATACGCCGGGGAAATATTCATGGAGCATTTGATATGGGGATGGCCCCCAATCTATTACCTGGAAGAACGACTCTCACCAGCCATCAAGCCTCTATTAAAGAAATCTGGCCAACATTACCCACGACAAGAGGCCACGATGCCGTTCAAATTATTGAAGCAGCAGCCGAAGGAAAAATTGATGTTCTATTGCTATTAGGAGCAGACCCACTTAACGATTTTCCTGATAAAAGTCTTGCCGAAGAAGCTATTGAAAAAACAAAAACTATTATTTCAATAGATTTATTCCCAACTGATACAACCAGTCAAGCAGACATTGTGCTTCCGGCAGCTGGTCCGACAGAAATAGACGGAACTTTCACCAACTTAGAAGGACGAATAAGCCTAATTTCAAGAAAGGTTTCTCCTCCAGGTACCGCCCGCCCTGATTGGATGATTGCAGTTGATCTCGCTAAATATCTTGACATTGATCTGGGCTTTAGCTCAGTTGAAGAAATATGGGAAGAAATAGAAAAAATCTCCCCTATCCATCAAGACATAATCCATTCTCTATCTGAACAATCACGAGAAGGAGTTCTAGTCAAAGGAGGATTTGAGTTATCACGACCAGGAGAAACAAAGGTTCAAAGTCATGATGCTTATTCATTCCGCTTGGTGGTTACGCGAACAATGTATGACCAAGGAACCTTTAATGCATATAGTCAGTCTCTTGTTGGGCTAGCTCCAAAAGCTTCTCTAGGTTTCGAACCAACTGATTTTTCTGCTTTAGGAGTAGAGGTTGGAGAAGAAGTAGAAGTGGTGGGTTCGAAGGGTCCGGTTGTATTACCAGCAAAACCAGACTCAAAAGTAGCTAAGGGAACCGTTCACGTTGGGCTTAACCACACAGGATTTTCTGCAACAGAATTAATTGATGCATCTGTTCCCGTAACTGACTTAACGGTGGTTTCAAAATGATGATTCTTGGAACTGATCCTCTTTTAAGTGGGAACGTTGATCTCACAGTCGTATTAATTGTCCTAATGAAAGTAGGAATCGCTTTTGCATTCTTACTCGTAGCAGTCATGTTGATGATCTGGTTTGAGAGAAAACTGATCAGTGATATGCAAAATCGAATTGGACCATCAGTAGCTGGGCCTTGGGGAATACTTCAAACACTTGCAGATGGCATCAAACTTTTTTTCAAAGAAGATCTAATACCCGAGCGCTCAGACCGGTTTGTATTCAAACTTGCTCCATATTTATCCCTTATTCCTGCATTTTTAGTTTTTGCTATTGTCCCAATCGGTGGAGATTTTCGTAACGATAATGGCGGTGTTGTTACCTGGTTTGGCCATGAAACCTTGGTTCAAGTCGCTGATCCACCTATCGGGGTTTTATTTTTCCTCGCTACGTCTTCAATAGCTGTGTATGGAGTCATGCTTGCAGGATGGTCGTCAGGATCTAAGTACCCACTATTAGGTGCAGTTCGATCTTCTGCTCAAATGATTAGTTACGAAGCTGCCCTTGGACTCTCAATAGCAACAGTGTTCTTAATGAGCGGAACTCTTTCAACAAATGGAATAGTTTCAGAACAGTCAACATGGAATTGGAACCTAGTGACTACCGGAGTGGTTCCATTCATAATCTTTGTTATTGCTGGAACTGCTGAACTTAACCGACCACCATTTGATCTCGTTGAAGCAGAACAAGAATTAGTTGGTGGGTTCCATACCGAATACAGTGCTTTACGTTTCGCCCTGTTTTTTCTAGCAGAATTCATGAACGTTATAACTATGTCTGCAATAGCGGTAACACTTTTTCTCGGTGGCCCCAACGGTCCAATCCTCATCGAAGCTATTCCATGGATTTGGCCACCAATCTGGTTCTTCTTAAAGGTAGGGGTATTTCTTTTCGTCTTCGTTTGGCTTCGGGCCACTCTTCCAAGGCTTCGCTATGACCAGCTCATGGATTTAGGGTGGAAGATTCTTATACCTGCATCTCTTGGCTGGTTCTTGCTTATAGCGGCACTCAATATTGCAAATGATCAAGGCTGGCAATCTTGGATAGTCATTTTGGTTGGATTAACAGTTATCAGTGTTGGAGCTTTAGCTTTAATGGCAGCTGTTCGTAAAGCAAAAATACAAAGGGCTTCTCAAGCATTTGAGGAGGCAAACTAATGGGATATTTGCAAGGATTTGCAGTTACTTTCCGAAAATTATGGGAAAAAAGAGTAACCGTTCCTTATCCAGAGAGCAAGAGGGATAAACCTGCGCGACTTCATGGAAGACATGTGCTCAATAGATATGAAAACGGTATGGAGAAATGCATTGGATGCGAACTCTGTGCCGGAGTCTGCCCAGCAAATTGTATTTATGTTCGTGGAGCAGACAATCCAGAAAATGAACCGGTTTCTCCTGGTGAGAGATACGGATTTGTATATGAAATCAATTACCTTCGCTGCATTCACTGCGACTTATGTGTCGAAGCCTGTCCTACACAAGCAATAACTGAAACAAAACTATTTGAATTTTCATTCACTAATCGTGAAGACGCTGTCTACACCAAAGATGAGTTAGTCGTAGATGAATCAACGGGGCTGCCTCAACATCTTCCTTGGGAAGACTGGCGACCAGGAGAAGATTTACAAACCTCAGCGTGGATGAGAGCTACCTCTCCAAGTGGTTCTAGCGAATATGTCGGAAAAGTCGCTTGGGACAGTGAACTTGGCTATGGAATACGGGCGCCTGAAGACAATCAGATTGGAGAGAGCTGATAATGGAGTTAGCTGTCTTCATCATCTGCAGTGCAATAGTTCTCTCAGGGGCATTGGGAGTTTTGATAGCAAATAATCCTGTGCATGCAGCACTCTTTCTCGTAGAGACTTTATTTGGAATAGCCGTACTCTTTATTCTGTTAGATGCAACTTTTTTAGCAGCCGTCCAAGTTGTTGTTTATGCAGGAGCGATTGTCATACTCTTCCTCTTTGTAATAATGCTTTTAGGTGTTGACAGAGCAGAAGATCTTGGAATTGAACCAATTTCTGGACAACGGCCATTGACGATAGTTATCGGATCTTCAATTTTGGGATTGATACTCACCACACTTTTAATTTCTGTGAGTGGACCTACAGGAACTTCCAGTTCGGTATCAGAAGTCTCATTAGGAGGAACTAATACTAAGAATCTCGGGGGTACTCTTTTCCACGACCACTTATTCGCAGTTGAACTTACGGCTCTTCTGCTAACAGTTGCCATTGTTGGGGCAATAACACTAGCTCGACGGCTTAAGGGCCCACTTCAACCATTACCAGTTCTTGAAACAATCAACGATGAAGAATCGTTGCCTGAAGATAACGAGGATGTGGAGTAATGGAAGTAACCACAACTTGGTATCTCGTTCTTGCGGCTGTTCTTTTCACCATAGGAGCGGTCGGTGTTCTTATACGCAGAAATCCACTTGTTCTTTTTATGTGTGTGGAATTAATGCTTAATGCCGTGACACTAACTTTTGTTGCATTCAGTTCAGCTCTTGGTGGACTGGGTGGCCAGATGGCAGTTTTCTTTGCACTTGTTGTAGCCGCTGCTGAGGTAGTGATCGGATTAGCGATAATCGTTGCTA
>CAJXEU010000008.1 GCA_913052525.1 uncultured Actinomycetes bacterium | reverse complement strand
TTCTCTGGCGGTGGCGGTGGCGGTGGTGGATCATGGTGACCTGCTTTACATTTAGAATAACAATTCGTTTGAAAGGACTTGAATGAGTAAGCACTTGAACACCCAAGAACTAGAAGAAGGATTGTCAGAAGCTCTCACTTCACCTACTGATCAAGGAACCGTAGATTTAATTGTTTGCCGACCTGACATTGGGAAACGAGAAGTTCTTCAAAATGCTGAATTTTCAATAGAAGTTGGACTAATTGGAGATAATTGGAGTAAAAAGCCATACAGAAAAAGCCCTGATGGTGGCCCACATCCAGAAATGCAAGTAACAATGATTAACAGTCGAGTATTAAATCTCATTACTGCAGGAGATAGTTCACGAATGGCAGTTCCCGGCGATCAATTAGTTGTTGATTTTGATCTCTCACGCGCCAATATTCCACCTGGAACAAAACTAAATATTGGCACAACCGTTATAGAAGTCACAGAAACACCTCATACTGGTTGCACCCAGTTCGTTGGTTGGTTCGGACTTGCTGCCATGCGTTTCGTTAATTCCACGCGAGGACGAGAACTGTGTTTACGCGGCATTAATTCAAAAGTCATTCAACCAGGAACGATTTCACGAGGAGATCAAATAACTAAAGGGTGACTTATGAAAGTTAGTGAAATTAGCACACCTGCATTGTTGGCGGATGGTAAAACACTTGCTAAAAATATTTCATGTATGGCGGCAGCGCGACCAGGACCTTCACTTCGCCCTCATGTCAAAGCTTTTAAGTCATCAACTTTGGCTAGGGAGTTAGTAGCTGCAGGACATGAAAATTTTTGCTGCGCAACAATTAGAGAAATAGAGGGCATGGTTGCTGCTGGCTTAGATACTGATTTACTTCTTGCTAATCAAGTATTAGACACCAACAGACTTGGTGCCTTAATTGAAAAAAAATCTACTCGTATTACTGTCGCTGTTGATTCAGAAGAAACGATTCTGGCAGCAAAAAACGGTGGGATTTCTGAAGTTCTTATTGATGTGGATGTGGGTATGCCTCGATGTGGCTGTCATCCTAACGAAGCAGGAAAATTAGCTAAAAAAGCTCGTGATTCTGGTTTAAATGTGCGGGGAGTCATGGGGTACGAAGGGCATCTCATGCACGAACAAGATCATCAGAAACATGAAACCGGAATAGCACGAGCAATGGCCAAGTTAGAAGCAGCTCATGCAGACGTTGGGGGTGAAGTTATTTCTGGTGGCGGGACTGGTACTTGGGAATCCAATACTCTTGTAACCGAACTTCAGGCCGGCTCCTATGTACTTATGGACACTGAATACGCCCGGTTAGATTTACCTTTCGAACAAGGATTATTTCTCCTTACAACAGTTATTTCAGTTAGCGGCCGGGGCCATGCAGTACTTGATGGAGGGTTAAAGGCTGTAGCTATGGATTCCGGACCTCCTGTATTAGTGGGCCAAGGAGAAGTCATGTATTGTGCCGATGAACATACTGGCGTCACTGGTGGTTTCTGGAAAGTAGGAGAAAGAGTCTTATTGAGACCCGGTCATATTGATCCAACCATTGCGAAACATGAAACATTGCATGTAGTTGAAGAAGTCTCAGAAGTAGATGACAGCTTAGTCTTAGATAGCTGGCCAATAGATTTAAGAGGGTGGTAGCCATGAACTTTTTATGGCCTAATACCGGGTTCCAAAATGATGGCACATGGACAAATTGGGCTGGAAACCAAACTGCAAATCCAATGAGAATAGAACGACCTCGAAATGAAACAGAAATCGTCAACCTTGTTCAAGCTGCAGCTAAAGAAGACCGACGGATACGAGTAGTAGGCGCAGGTCACTCATTTACTGGTCTCGCCGTTACTGATGAGGTGCTTGTGACCCTTGATGACATGAGTTCTGTTGTTTCGCTAAACCGAGATAGTGGCAAAGTAACGGTTGAGTCTGGTATTCGTCTTTTCAATCTCAACCCTCTTTTAGATGCCGCAGGACTAGCGATGCCAAATCTCGGAGACATAGCGTACCAATCAGTAGCAGGCGCTATTTCTACATCAACTCATGGAACAGGCTTGAAATTTCAAAGTATCGCCGCTGGAGTGACAGGGCTTCGCATAGTCACAGGTGACGGCTCAGTAATTGAGTGCGACGAAGAAAAAAATTCAGAAATCTTGCATGTCGCTCGAGTAGGACTCGGTGCTTTAGGAATCATTACTGAAGTAACACTGCAATGTGTACCGGCTTTCAACTTGCATGCAGTTGAAGAAGTTCTCCAGATCGATGATCTACTAAAAAACTTTGATGATCACATTGATAACACCGATCACACAGAGTTTTTCTGGATGCCTCACACTACGAATGCGTTATTGAAGAGAAATACTCGCACAAATGAAGAACCTTCTCCACCAAAAGATTTAAAACAGGCGTTAAGACGCAAATGGAAAAGATTCAAAAATGACGAATTGTTGCAGAATTTCGGTTTTGGAGCAATGAATTATCTTGGAAGAATTAAACCGTCACTTATCCCAAAGATGAATAGTTTGGTAGTTCCAGATGTTGGCGCAGCAAACTATATAACTACAAGCTACGAGGTTTTTGCGAGTCAACGACGTGTCCGTTTTTATGAAATGGAATATGCCATACCAAGAAAAAATGGAATTGAAGCTTTCCGTCAAGTACAAGCACTTATAGAGACTCTTGACCACCCAATAAGTTTCCCCATTGAAGTCAGAGTTCTAGGAGCGGATGATATTCCGCTTTCTACCGCTTCAGGACAAGAAACTATGTATATAGCCGTACACGTGTTTTATGGAACGTCCTACGAAAAATATTTTAGAGGCGTGGAGTCAATCATGAATAATTTTCAAGGTCGACCTCATTGGGGGAAACTTCATTTCCAGAATGCCGAAACACTTTCAAAAAAATATCCGGAATGGGACTTGTTTCAGAAGACGCGATCCCATTTAGATCGAACTGGACGGTTTACAAATAGTGAATTGGAGCACGTATTAGGGAAATTAGAAGTCTGATTACCTCTTAGAAACAAGTGCTATATCAATAGTATTCCCAGATGACGTAGAGAGTTCAGGAGAAAAAACGTACCCTTGCGGATGTGAGAAGTCTTTAAGCCCTGATGGATCAAGTAGTTGATTTTCTATCACGTATTGGACCAGTGCTCCTTTAAGAAGCTTGTTCCAATGGGAGACAGAAACAAGTTGTTGCTCACCATTTTTCACTACATCATCTAAAAACTTTACTCGTATTCTTTTTTCTGCGATTAAAGGATCCCATCCAGCGGAGTGTTCTCCAGGTAAAAGATCCCAAACACACTTCGGTCCAGACGAGTGCAGAGCAGAGGTTAGATGTGGTTTCCAAAAACGTGAGAGAACACCTAACTCGAGAAGTTTCGCTCCCATTTTCAACTTATAGTCAGGAATCAAATCTCTAGGTTTTAGAGCTCCCCATAAACCAGAGAAAATGATGACTTGTTGATCAATCTTCTTTTGCAGTGCCAAAGATAAAGAGGAATAACTAAGTGCATCGTAAAGAACTCCTGTATAACGTTCGATAGCTGGCATCGTTGCTGAATAGTCAACGCTCAGGTTTGCTGCAGTCGCTTCTTCGACTTTTTTTCCTTTTACCCCAAGTAACTTTGATCGGCTTAGTTCAGCTTCTTTCATAGCTTTTTTTAAGACTTCTATGATTTCACGCCGAGGTTCTTGTAAATTTTGAAAGAACTGATTCGTTTCAGACCAAGGCGGATCCTCACCCCCTGAAGATTTACCTTCTGACGGAGGAATAAGAATCAAAGGTTTAACCATTATCTACGTCCACTGAACATGAGAAACAGTATTGGTGGTGCAATAAATCACGCCACCATCACCAGTGGGACTGAGAAACATTCCATTAGCAAGCTTCGCCCCAGTTTTAACTCGATCAATTAGGTCACCAGATTCAATATCAACAACTATCAAATCATCCCCACTATCAACGAAGTCGTTAATAACAAGTTCCTTTGATCCAGGGAAAACAACCGGTTGCATTGTAGGACGTGCATCAAAATGCCACATTACCTCTAGTTCATCATCGGTATTAGACACTCCCGCAAGGCCTCCATTAATAGAGTCCCAAGTGATAGCCATTTCTAATTCAGGCACATAAACCGGCGGAGCGATAATCCCACCTCCAGGCATTCCGAAAGGCTCAATACTTTGGACTTCATCAGGATCGTTGAGATCTATTCGGATAAGTCTTTGTGCTCCGGACCAAGGCGCTGGCAATCTCCAAGAAAGACGTCGAACATTATCTTTGGACTCTTCTGTAACAAACCTTCCATTTGGTTCAGTCGTATGTATGGCCCTAACTGACCCGATATCCCCACAGTCCATGACCCAGCAGAATCCACCAGATATACAAACATCCCAAGCTAATCCATGGTTGGAATCCTTTGACCGGTACTGAGGCTGCCATCCATCTATCTTCATAGAATCCGTTTCAATAACTAACCGCCAAACTTTATGAATCCCCGGTACATAAACATATTCAACTGATGAACCATCAGGCATGTTCACGATGTCAGCGGCAATACGCCCCATAGAACCTTCCGGTAAAGAGAATTGATCTAATATTTCCAGAGTTTCTGAACAAATACGTGTGATTGTGGTTCTACCTTCACCCTCAATTCGAAGGTCTTTGGTGATAAGACTTCCATCGGAAAGAGCGAGTAATCCGTTATGCGCACGATTAGCCGGCAATTCAAGTTCGACTTCAATAGAAAGATCAATCGGAGAAAGCCGATGTAAATAAGATCCGTTGATAGACATCACTGAACCATTTGAGTGAACCAGAATCGCTCCACACCAAACGTGCTCCCCGCAAGGTAATCTTTTTGATTCAACAATCGGTTCAAGAGTTGATAAATCAATTTTTTGAACCCAACCAAAAGGTGGGGGACCAGTAAAAGCTGGCATTGTCCCACCTAAATACCATTCACCCTTATCGCGCTCAACCGCCATGACATTCCAGCGGTCATTCTGTTTAGTAGTTATTTTAGAAGTTCCTGTTCGAGCACCCAGCGCTCCAACAGTTGACTTTTGTCTTCGGTTTCCGCCGCACTCCACGGGCCATGAACTATTCCAATAACCAAAATGTTTTTGTTGTCTGTCTAAACCCGTCATTTAATTAAGTTATCTAAAGAATGAAATTTTTATAAATCCGCTCACCAATAAAATGTTAATCCACACTAGAAAGTCTTCATGGCTGTAATGTCAAAGTCGTTCAGATCAGATCAATTATGAATTAGGAGCAAATAAATGGAAGAACCAACACAAGAACACAGTTCTTCGTCAACTCCTGCCGTAGATATATATGCTGCTGGCGGTCTTATCTATAGAGATACTTCAGGAAAAGAAATTCCTGAAATCCTGCTAATTCATCGTCCAGATCGCGATTGGAGTTTCCCAAAAGGTAAACAAGATCTCGGCGAAACTCTTTTACAAACTGCATTGAGAGAGGTAAAAGAAGAAACAGGTTTAACCTGTTTTGCCGAAGAGTTAATTGGTCGCGTGAGTTACTTAGTTGGTGAAAAGAAACTAAAAAAAGAAGTCACCTATTGGGCGATGACTATTGAATTGGGAGAATTTGCACCCAATAGTGAAGTAAACAAGATTCAATGGGCCACTGTTGAAGAAGCAAAAGAGTTACTGACATGGGATCGAGATCAAGATTTTTTAAATACCTTTATGAATTGGTATGAGAAAAGAGCAGAAAAAGGTATTTTCGAAAACGAAATTTCTTCTACTGCGGTGAACACTGACTCTGTCGTACAAGAAACAGTGGAATTGGATTCTGATCTAGAGAAAATTGAATCCAATCTCGCAATTATTGAATCAGCAATGAATCGAGTAGCAGATGGTGACCTTGATGCCGCTGAAGATCTAATTTCAGGGCTACAAAAATAGTAGTTGGTCTATTCAGAGTAAATCTGGGGTAGTTCCATCTCCAACCAAGTCAACCCTGTCCCCAAGCCTTACTTCACCTTCATCAAAGTAAATCCATCGACCACCTAGATTTGGTATTCGAACCATTGGTATCCCACACGACCCTTCAACTGAATAGATCACACCTCCATGGGTTACGACAAGCACATCACCGTCACTTTCTAAAGTGTTTACAATCTTTGTTAAAGCATGCTGGACACGAGATAATACTTGATCATCAAGTTCATATCCCTCAGGGCGTTCTCCAGAAGTTAAAGCTCCAGGCCACCCTTTCTCAATTTCCTCACGAGTTAAACCTTGCCAAAGACCGGCACATCTTTCTTGTAAGTCAGGTTCAACTAAAACCGGGCCGATCCCGAGAACTTCTGAAATGATTACTGCAGTTTCTGATGCCCTTTGCAGGTCTGAAGAAAAAATTGCATCAAATTTCCCTACAACGGATCCAGCTTTTCGAGCTTGTTGACGACCTGTATCAGTCAGCGGAGAATCTGCTTGCCCCTGCCATTTCCCGAGAGCATTCCATTCAGATTGGCCATGTCGAACGAGTAGCAAACGAGTCATTTAACGACTTTATCGCCATAACTAGATTTCATAAAAGGTAAACCGTTCCTAAACTAAATGAATGGCCGTACTAAGACTTTTTGCTTCAATTCGAGTAGCTGCAGGAACTGGGAAAACCGTAATCCCAGGCGATACCGTTGGTGAGATAATAGATGCAGCAAATAAATCTTTCGGTCAAACTTTCACAGACCTCCTTCCAGTTTGCAGAATTTGGGTAAACGGAGAACAAGCAGAGTTAAATACACCAGTCGTTGAAGATGACGAAGTAGCCATTCTTCCACCTATTTCCGGAGGTTAAATATGAATCGCCTTGCTGTTTTATCGTTACATACTTCACCGTTAGTTCAACCAGGATCCGGAGATAGCGGAGGAATGAATGTTTATGTAAGAGAGCTAATATCTGCTCTTGCGAGATTAGGTCGTGAATCAACTGTTTTTGTCCGACGCACTGATCTCACCACTCCTGAGGTCGTAGATGTTGAACCAGGATTTCGCGTTGTGCACGTCACAGCAGGAGCTCTTGACCTTTCTAAAGAAGAACTACCTGAAGTAGTAGATCAATTTGCTGATCAAGTTGGGAAGTGGATACGCAAACATGGCGGGTTCGACGGGCTACTTGCAAACTATTGGCTTAGCGGTTTAGCCGGCCACCGCCTAAAGCATGAACTTGATTTACCACTAACTACTGTTTTTCATACTTTGGCTCGAGTTAAAGCAGAAACTGGCGATATCGAACCACAACGCCGTATGGAAGCAGAGACAACGGTTGCTCGTTGTTCAGACATTATTCTTGCAAACAGCGAAGAAGAAGCTCAGCAACTTGTTGATTTATATGGAGCTGATATTTCTCGGATTGAAATAGTCCCTCCCGGTGTAGATCATTCTTTGTTTTCGCCAGGAGATCAAGAAGAAGCACGAAATGCCATTGGATTGAATGGAGACCCTGTTTTACTCTTCGTAGGGCGCATTCAGCCATTAAAAGGCGTTGAGGTAGCAATAAAAACTTTAGCCAGCCTAGAAAAATATCCAAATGCTCGACTCATTATTGTTGGAGGCGCAAGTGGACCAGAGGGCCCATCAACAGAAGAAACAATATGGTCTCTCGTTAACCAACTGGAACTAGTTGATCGAGTTATGTTCATCCCGCCTCAAGCCCATCATGATCTATGCATGTGGTATAGATCAGCAGATGTTTTGATTATGCCGAGTCGTTCCGAATCTTTTGGTTTAGTAGCACTAGAAGCAGCAGCATGCGGTATCCCAGCGGTCGCATCTGATGTAGGAGGATTACGAACTCTAGTCGATCATGGGCGAACAGGTTTTCTAGTAGAAGGACGAAGTTCAGAAGATTTTGCTAAGTGCTCCAGCATGCTATTTGAAGATCCCATAATGGCAGCGGAGATGGCAGTTGCTGCTGCTGAAAAATCATGGGCTTTTACCTGGTTAGCAACAGCAGAACGTTTACGAAGTATTTGTGATAGCAGAGCAACACAAGCTTTAGTTGAATGCAGTTGATAGTGAACGAAAATCTTCCGCTTGCAGACACTGAATTTCAACAGTTAAGAGAACGCATTAATAATTGGTTTAGGGATCAACTAGTCAGCAACTCAATTCTTGCGAGCGTTGAAGAAGATCCTGAATCTAGTAAAACTCAACATATTTGGCATGCGAGAATCCTTGGTGAAGAAAAAGAATCGAGCATGCTTAACCTCTCGTTGAAGCAACGCATGCTTCACTATGAGACATATTTGATGCCAGGACCTGAAGAAAATCTCTCTGATTTTTGGGAATACTTACTACGGCGAAACCGTCGACTAATTGGAGTCACTCTGTGCATAGGAGAAGAAAATGCTGTGTATCTTATTGGCGCAATACCTGCAACCACCATCACAGAAGAAGAGCTTGATCGGATTCTCGGCACATGTTGGACGGCCGTTGAAGACTGTTTTAAACCTGGTCTAAAGATCGGTTTCGCTAGCCAGTTCAATCCATAGGAGCCGGAAGGCCAATCATCGGATATGTTCCACAATGTGGATAAAAAATTACAAGTCATTGGTGGCGGCAAAATGGGTGAAGCTCTTCTCGGGGGACTTATTTCTACAGGATGGGCTTTACCGGAAGCCATGCATATCGTTGAACCTGACTCGGAAAGAAGAGAATATTTACAAAGCAACCTCCAAGGTGTCTCCTTGGGAACAGAGCCTCTTGAAGGCATTGATGCTTTGATTGCAGTTAAACCTCACATCGTCTCAGAAGTCTGTTTGGCTTTATGTGACTCAAGTGTTAAGAGAGTTTTATCAATTGCTGCAGGTATCACGCTGTCCGCTTTAGAAAACTCATTAAAGGCTGGTACAGCAGTATTACGAGCAATGCCAAACACTCCTTCATTAGTCGGACAAGGAGCATCTGGTCTAGCGGGGGGTTCCGTCGCCTCTGAAGATGATTTAACTTGGGCAGTAAGTATTTTGTCAGCAGTAGGTGGGGTAGTTGTAGTAGAAGAATCTGACTTAGATGCAGTAACTGGCGTATCTGGATCTGGGCCTGCATATGTCTTTTTGTTAGCTGAAAAAATGATAGAAGCCGCTGTAGCTGAAGGACTTACACATGAAGTTGGGGTGGAATTGACTGAAAGAACTTTATTGGGGGCCGCAACCTTACTTCGAGAAAGCGATGACCCACCTTCTGTATTAAGGGAAAATGTAACTTCAAAAGGTGGAACAACAGCGGCAGGGTTAGCTGTTTTTGAACAAGCAAACTTTTCTGACCTTATAAAAAAGGTAGTAAAAGCTGCAGCGGATCGGTCCCGCGAACTCGGAGCTAGTTAGCGTGCCGAATCGGTATAACACAATTTCTTTTTTATCTGATTTTGGGATAAAAGATGAATTTGTTGGTGTTGTCCATTCTGTATTTCGTAGTATTGCCCCTCAAGTTGAAGTAATTGATATAACACATGGGATACCGGCTCATGATGTAAAAGCTGGGTCATTAGCTCTAGCTAGGAGTGTTGAATACTTGTGTCCTGGAATTGTGGTGGCTGTAGTTGACCCCGGAGTAGGAACTGATCGGAAGAGAATAGCTGTCGAGGTTGGAGAAGGAGAATCAATCTTAATCGGACCAGATAATGGTCTTTTAGCCCCTGCAGTAGCAATGGTTGGTGGCCCCAAAAGAGTTATTGAACTTACGAATACTGATTTTCATCTGGATAGTTCATCAACAACCTTTGATGGACGAGATGTTTTTGCTCCCGCTGCTGCACATTTAGCAAATGGTGTAGTAATTACGGAACTTGGTGAATCAATAGATCCGAGCGGTTTGGTTCCAGCAATTATTCCTGTCTCATACATTGATGAAGGGACGCTACACGCCGAAGTTCTTTGGATAGATCAATACGGAAATATTCAACTCAATATTGGTTTTGAAGATCTCCCTGAAGGCCAATTACAGGTAAAAATAGAGGAGCAAATTCATTCAGTAGATCGTGTAACTACGTTTGATCAGATACCCGAAAGCGGATTCGGCCTCATAGTAGATTCATCAGGTTTAATTGAAATAGCAGCTTTAAGAAGTTCAGCTGCTAAAGAGCTTCGTACTTCTACTGGCGATTCAATTCAAATAATAAATACTTCTAATGAATCTAATAGTTCTACTCCAGTATCTATCCAGCCGAAAAAGGAAAATTAATGAGATTAGGAACAACTATTACTACTGCCGTATTGTTGTTAGCAATCATGCTGGCTGCAGTAATTCAATTTGTGTGGTTAGTTGACTAACTATCAACGATTAATAACAATCCTTCTTGTGACGCTCAGAAGCATCTAAGTTAAAGACATGGATGAGGCTTTAACTCCGTTAGTTCCGGAAGCTACTGTTGCTCGCTTACCGATATATCTCAGAGGGCTTGTTGATTTAGCAAATGATGAGGTGGGCACTGTCTCATCTGAACAATTAGCGGCAACAGCAGGAGTAAATGCGGAGAATGTTCGCAAAGACCTATCCATTCTTGGGTCTTATGGGAAGCGCGGGGTTGGATATGAAGTTGATTTTCTCATTGAACAAATCAAACGTGTGTTAGGTGCCGGAGTTCCAATACCAGTTGTAATCGTTGGGGCCGGGAACCTTGGTCGAGCCTTAACTCACTATGGCGGATTCGCTGCTGGAGGTTTCCCAGTTAAAGGACTAGTCGATTCTTCCCCAGAGGCAATCGGCCAAGAAATTGCTGGTATAACTGTTGAGCCATTTGAAAAATTGAGTGATGTAGTGAAAAAAAATAATTGCGCACTCGGGATAATTGCTACTCCAGCTTCAGCAGCTCAGATGGTTGCAGATCAGTTAGTTGCTGCTGGAATCTACTCCATTTTAAACTTTGCACCCGGCCTTGTTGCTGTTCCGGAAGCGGTGACTCTTCGAAAAGTAGATCTTGCTACTGAACTACATATTCTTGCTTTTCATGAACAACAGAGAGAAAGAAACGAGTAAGTTAAATAGTGACCTTTTTCTCTTTCTACCGAGTTGTTAAAGGGGCTTCTGATCCGTAATGATAGGTAAGTAATAAGAGCTCGAAATAAAGAGAATTAAGTTTTTATAAGCCAAAGTGCAGAAATTGATGTGTTGGGATTGTCATCAGTAACTAAGGAGACCGGACAGTGTCCATTGTTGTCGTAGGTCTGAATCATAGAAATGTTCCACTTGAACTTTTGGAACGAATGACTATTCAAAAGACTGACTTGCCTAAAGCACTTGCAGATCTCACTTCAAGAGAACATGTCACTGAGGCAGTTATTTTGTCAACGTGTAACCGAATTGAGGTTTATGCATTCGCGGAAAAATTCCATGGAGGCTATGAAGACATCCGTAATTTTTTCGCAGAAATAAATCATGTTGCACCTGAAGAATTTTCTGATTATTTAACTGGTCTTTATGATGCTGATGCAGTACGACATCTTTTTGCAGTTGCGTCGGGATTAGATTCTGTTGTTCTTGGAGAAAATGAGATACTCGGTCAAGTTCGCATGGCATGGGAAGTAGCAACAGAAGAGTCAACAGTAGGGCCAGTATTAAATCCAATGTTTCGCCACGCTCTTCAAGTCGGAAAACGCGTAAGAACTGAAACAGAAATTTCTCAAAAAACCACATCTGTCTCTCAAGCTGCTGTGGCAATGGCGGATCAACACCTTGGAGGGTTAAGCAATCGACGAGTTCTTGTAGTTGGAACTGGAAAGATGGGAGAGGGTTTAGCGCGAGCTTTAAACACAGGAGGAGTTTCTGAGATCTTGGTAGCAAACAGAACATGGGAAAATGCTGTTCAAGTCGCTGATCGTCTTCAAGGAAAACCGGTAGAACTCAATGAACTCCAAAAACATCTTGCCGAAATCGATGTGTTACTAACTTCAACCGGAGCTTCTTCAGTCATCCTTGAACACGGAGACCTAAATGAAGTTATGCGAGGGAGATCAAAGCGAGAACTCCTTATTGTTGATATTGCTGTACCTAGAGACGTTGATCCTGCGGCAGGAGAAATTGAAGGCGTGACGTTGTTAGACATGGACGACTTACGCGCATTCGCAGAAGAAGGAATTCAGGCTCGACGGAGAGAGATAACTGGAGTTCAGGCAATTATTGATGTCGAACTTGATCGTTACGTTGACGAAACAACAGCTCGGTCTGTAGCTCCGCTAGTAGCAGGACTTCGTGATCGAGCCGGTGAGATCACAGAAAATGAGTTCACTCGCTTTGCTTCTAAATTAGAAGAGTTAGATGAAAGTCAACGTAAGGTCGTAGAAGGACTTGTTGCTGGAGTGGTAGGGAAACTCCTGCATGAACCTACCGTTCGCATGAAAGATGCTGCTGGAACCGCTCGGGGTGAACGTCTGGCAGAAGCACTGCGCGATTTGTTCAATCTGTAGGC
This sequence comes from uncultured Actinomycetes bacterium, assembly GCA_913052525.1. Classification (GTDB taxonomy): domain Bacteria; phylum Actinomycetota; class Acidimicrobiia; order Acidimicrobiales; family MedAcidi-G1; genus MedAcidi-G2B. The sequence goes on along the minus strand of CAJXEU010000008.1, from coordinate 3,533 downwards.
CTTCGAAAGTTATGAAAATTCGGGCCGCTACCAGAGGCAGTCCACTTGCGCTGTGGCAAACAAAGAAATCCATTTCTTTATTGGCTGAAACTTTTCCCGAATTAGAGATTGAAACAGTAATTGTAGAAACCACTGGAGACCGTGATCGTCAAACGCCATTAAGCGAATTAGGGGGCCAAGGGGTTTTTGTTAAAGAAGTTCAGATAGCAGTTATTGAAGGAAGAGCTGATTTTGCAGTTCATTCGGCTAAGGATTTGCCACCTGTATCACCTGATGGATTAGAACTAGTTGCATTTCCAGAAAGAGCAGACCCAAGAGATGTTCTTATTGGGAATCGGTGGGAAGAACTCCCTTCACAAGCGTGCATTGCTACGGGTTCCATTCGTCGTCAAGCCCATTTAGCCCACTTGCGACCAGACCTTCGCTTTGAAGGATTAAGAGGAAATATTGAAACTCGACTAAAAAAAGCAGAGTTATATGACGGAATTATTATGGCCAAAGCCGCTTTAGACAGATTGGGCTTAAGCCCAAAAATCGTTGACGTTTTTGATTCTGCCGTGCTTCTACCGCAGGTAGGACAAGGAGCATTAGCTATTGAATGTCGGGTAGAAGATCCAGACGTATCGGCGTTATTGTCTAAAATAGATCATCCGGATACTCATCGCGCAGTAACAGCGGAAAGAGCATTTTTATCCAAACTAGGATCAGGCTGTGATCTTCCAATAGCTGCACATGCTGTTATAGAAGGAAAAGACGTTTTATTAACTGCAGCGCTCTCTTCATATGATGGTAAAACACTGCTTAAGGCCACAGAAACAGGTAAAGAAAGTTCAGTACTTGGGGAAAGAGTTGCTCAGTCTCTGCTTGACACCCAAGGTGGTAATAAATTAATGAAGAAACAATGAGTGGTTTTTTATTAGGCAAAACAGTGGTCTTAACACGGGCAAAAGACCAGTCAGCGTCCTTATCTGAATTTTTGTGTAAAGAAGGAGCTGACGTAATCGAACTACCAATGGTAGAAATTCAGGACCCAGAAGATGGCGGGATAGCTTTAGAAAGCTCAGTTCGTGAGATCAATAACTATGAATGGGTTGTTGTTACTTCTCCTAATGCAGCTAATCGGATAACTGAGGTTCTAGGTGGAGTTATCCCTACTACTTCATTTGCAGCAGTTGGAACCCAAACTGCTAATGCTCTTACTGAAGCCGGATGTCAAGTAAAACACGTACCAAAGAAAGCAGTTGGAGAATTGCTTCTGTCTGAATTTGTTTCACCGTCTAAAAAGGAAAGCAAAATACTTTTTATTCGTGCCGAAAAAGTTCGTCCGTTACTAGCGAATGGATTAAGGGATCTTGGATGGATAGTAGAAGAGGTAATTGCCTACAGGAATATTCAACCCCCAGTTGACGAAGAAAGATTCAATCAAGCAAGAAAAGCCGATGCAATCATTTTTGCTTCTACTTCAGCTGTTAATCGCTATACCGAGTTGATGAAGATCCCGGTCCCAGAAACAGCCCTATGTATTGGGCCAATTACTGCAAAGGCAGCAAGAGATAGAGGCTATAAACATATTTATCAGGCTGACCCATATTCAGTGGGAGGGCTTATATTGGCGGCGAGAGAGTGGGCAGCGAACTGATTCCCTAGAATTATTTTATGGTAGAACGTCGTCCTCGCCGTTTACGTAGAACGGAAGCGCTTCGCCGACTTGTGGCTGAAACACAATTGTCGGTTAATGACTTAGTCGCGCCCTTATTTGTTAGAGAAGGAATCAAGGAACCTGAACCTGTTCATTCTCTCCCAGGAGTTTTCCAGCACACGAGAAGCAGCCTTTTAGAAGAAGTGAAAAAACTTCGAGACAGAGGGATTCCAGGCCTTGTATTATTCGGGATCCCAGAGAAAAAAGACTCACATGGTTCAGAAGCATGGAATCCCGACGGAATAGTACAAAGAGCACTTAGTGATTTAAAAAGCGAATTAAATGATGAGATGGTTCTTATTGCAGATCTTTGTGTTGATGAATACACAGACCATGGTCACTGCGGAATCGTCAAGAATGATGGCACGGTAGACAATGATGCCACACTTGAGTTATATCAAAATATAGCCATCGCTCAAGCAGAAGCTGGAGCTCATGTAACAGCACCTTCAGGCATGATGGACGGCCAAGTAAAAGCAATACGTACTGCTCTAGATAGCAAGGGTTATGAGGACATTTCAATTCTTGCTTATGCCGCGAAATATGCTTCAGCTCTTTATGGTCCATTTCGGGACGCAGTAGATGTAGAAATTGCTGACGGTGGAGACAGAAAGGGCTATCAGCAAGATCCACCAAATGCTCGAGAAGCAGTTACGGAAGTTCTTCTTGATGTTTCTGAAGGAGCAGACATGGTGATGGTAAAGCCCGCTCTTTCTTACCTTGACGTTATTTCACAAATCCGATCAGAAGTCAATGTTCCCTTAGCTGCCTATCACGTGAGTGGAGAATATGCCATGGTGGAAGCAGCGGCAGCTAATGGATGGATAGATGGCGAAAGTGTTGGGATGGAACATCTTCTATCTATAAAAAGAGCAGGCGCAGATTTCATACTTACTTATTTAGCTTGTCGAGCTGCTGAAAATCTTCAAAGATGACATCAAACTCTGATTTATTTCATCGGGCTAAGCAAGTTTTACCAGGCGGGGTGAACTCCCCAGTAAGAGCCTTTGGATCAGTTGGGGGCACACCATATTTCGTTACGCATGCTCAAGGCCCCTACATATATGACGCCGAAGAAAATTGTTACATCGATTATGTGCAGTCATATGGGCCAGGAATCCTAGGACATGCTCATCCAGTAGTAGTTGAAGCGATCACAGATGCTGCTGCTAAAGGAACTACTTTTGGCGCTCCTACTGAAGCGGAAATAAAGCTTGCAGAAATGGTTAGTGAAAGAATACAAGGACTTGAATTAGTGAGATTTGTTTCCAGTGGAACGGAAGCAACAATGTCAGCGATACGACTAGCGCGAGGAGCAACAGGAAGAAATCGAATACTGAAATTCGCCGGTTGCTACCATGGGCATTCTGACGCTCTTCTTGCTGCAGGTGGAAGTGGTGTAGCCAATCAAGGACTTAGCGGGTGCGACGGGGTAACACCAGGAGCAGTTGCAGACACAATTGTCGCTCCGTACAACATCGTGCCTGAAATTGATGAAACAGTTGCGGCAATAATTGTTGAACCAGTTGCGGCGAATATGGGCTTAGTCGCACCAAATCCAGGCTTTCTAGAAGGGCTCAGAAAAGTTTGCGATAAGACAGGAACTCTACTTATTTTTGATGAAGTGATAACAGGATTTCGACTCGCTTATGGAGGAGCTGCTGAATATTTTGGAGTTGTTCCCGATATTTGGTGTTTTGGAAAAGTGGTCGGTGGCGGATTACCTGTTGGAGCGTTTGGTGCACGCAGAGAAATAATGGAAAATCTTGCACCTTTAGGGGGGGTCTACCAAGCAGGAACCCTCTCCGGAAACCCGTTAGCCATGGCAGCTGGG
>CAJXEU010000007.1 GCA_913052525.1 uncultured Actinomycetes bacterium | reverse complement strand
GAGCATATGCCGGTTTTTCTGCTGGAGCGTTTCGTAACCATGCTTCAAGCTGGGTTCGATCTATGTTTCCATCTGGTTCATAGAGGTTGAAAATACCGCCTGCATATGTGGTTCGGCTCATAAAGTGAGTCAAATTTGGAGCTGCATTAGCAATTAAGTCTGCGCCAATACTTGTATCTTCGTTAACTCCGTCCACTACGTGGCATCGTGAGCATTGGTTTTCAAAGACCGTTAAGCCTCGAGCAACGACTTCGTCTGTTATTAATTCTGGGTTTTGATCTGTTAGTTGTTGATCAACCCAAGTTTGGAAATCTTCTGCTTCGAGTGCAACTACTTGCATTCTCATTCGGGAGTGAGATAGTCCGCAAAATTCTGTGCATTGACCGAAATAAACACCGGGTTCGTCAGCTTCTAATTTCCAAGGATGCACTCTTCCTGGAGCTGCATCTCGTTTACCATTCAACGCTGGAATCCAAAAACTATGGATAACGTCACGACTTGTTATAGATAATTCCACTTCTTGCCCAATAGGCATAACTAGTTGACCGGCTGTAACAATGTCTGCCGGTGGAAGATTCCGGGCGTCGCTTAAGTCAACTCCATCTAAGCCGTCAAAATAGTAACGGAACTCCCACCACCACTGTTGACCTACTACAACCACTTCAGGTTCCCATATCACTGATTCATCTTCGACCGTAACGGTAACTTCGTTTGTTTCTGTTTTATTTACGGATGACAATGTAATGAGAGTGAATACAGAGACAGCAGCGAGAATTATTGTTGGTATGAGAGTCCAAAGTATTTCCAATTTAGTGTTTCCATGAATTTGAGTTGGAAATTTTTCATCTTCATGGCGGTCTCGGAACTTCCACCAAATAATAATTGTCACTCCAAAAACTAGGAAGAAAACTACGTAAGCAATTATCAGGACTGGGTCTAAGAGTTTGTCTATGTCTCGAGCTGTTGGTCCTTGAGGTTGAAGCGTGTCAAGTTCCGCGTTAGGGGCGCAGCCAGTAATAAAAAGTAATGCTGTGGTTGATAAAACCAGCCATATTTTTTTAACACCTTTAGTAATCAATGGTCTTCCTCCACATGGGAGTCTTCATGCTCTCCGCCAATATGATGAAAGTCGCGTTCTCCGTTAATTGCTGCGAATATACCGCTAACAATAACTGCTATAACCCCAACCGCGAGGATGCTTTGTACTACTCCTCTTGGGATGGTTGGTCGTTGGCTAATAAAATAAGCGGTAAGGAAAATTATGGTTCCTACTGCAGTTGCAATCCAAACTGCACCTAATACTGATGCGGCTAACAGGATTCTTGATACCGCTACAACTAAAACTCCGATGCCTACAAGTCCAAGAACAGGTATCTCTATTGGGCGTAGTAATCCTTCTCTTAATTCACGATTTTTTTCAGAGTCTCCTGTAGCTCTTTCTGACCAATTTGTCATAGTCCACTCAACTGCCATAACCAATACAACGATTAAGCCAATTCCAAATACAAGTGGATGCACTACTAGTCCGACAGCCATCGTCACCACTCCTAACGCAGCGAACAGTGGCCATGATGATGATCCAGTAGAAATTTGCGCTTCAGGAACATCCTTTACTTCTACTTGAAGTATTTCTGCAGCGGCTTCAGCGTCAGCGTCTCGGAAAGATTGCGACAATATGGCGAGCAATCCTGATGTTGCGGCAGCCATCATAAAAATGCCGTAGGCAATATGATTACCTACCGCTCCTTTCCATCCAAGGGTAAGAGGGCCGGTTTCTGTTCCACCTGTTGTGTATCCAACAAAGACTGCTGCAGTGAAAGCTGCAACAACAAGACCAAACCAGAGCTTAAAACCAGTTGTCAGCATAGTGAACGTCCTATTTCCCGATGTAGATAAATAGCCAAATGAAAATATAGATAAAGACCATTGCATACCAATAAAGAGATGCAGCAGAGACTAAGTCACGATGTCGGCTTGTGTCTTGACCTCCGAAAGCTCTTAAGAGAAGTAGTCCTAACCAAAAAACTCCGACACCAACCATCACGAGGTGAGCTCCTGTGATTACGTAAAGGAGAAGTGCTGCTTCACTATGATCAATTGGAAGACCAATGTCCATGTAATAGAACACGGTTTGATTGATCATCGCAACACCCATTAGGGCTGTGAGGATAAGAGCTAGATAGGCGTGTATTCGATCATCGTTTTTTACCGCATAGACCGACCATCCCATAGTGGCCACGGAAATTGTCAAAGTTGCCATATTCATGCCGCCGGGGACAAGGGAAATAGCATTCTCTGGGAACCATTCCATTCCCCAAGCCAATGTGTCAGATCTGATGCTGAAATAAATCGCAAACAGGCAACCAAAGAACATGAGTGCAGCCGAAGTAACGAATGCTGTTCCAACCATTAGGGTTCTTGGCCGATTTAATGGTGCGGGAGGAAGAACAGTAGTCATTAAGCAACCTCTTCTTTCTCTTTAGGCGCCCATTCAAGTGTGTTCGCATCCCAAGGGTTTCCGGTAGCAGGAGTTTTTGAAAGAACTTGTTTAATACATACACCTATCGCTGTAATGGCTCCTAGAACAATAAGTGATGATCCGATGAGCGAAGCAATGTTTAGAGCATCGCCCCAACTTGAACTTTTAGTACCAGCGGTGAATTCTGATAGGCCAGTGAAATCATTTTGGCCTGTGAAGCCAACTAGGAAATCTGCTACTGCAAATATGCCCACTCCGCAATGAATGATTACACCCGAAATTAAAATCTTTTGTTGCCTTATGGGTTTTCCAATTAAAAGTTCTCCCCACCATGAAAAGGCTGCCATAAACGCCAATACGCCAGATCCCAATGTAAGAACTATCTGCGCAGTGACTGTTGATCTTGTTGCGAGTTCAAGTGGTCCTATTACGTGTACTGCTCCAACAACTACTCCATGTAAAAGGAGAATTATTGACAAAGTTGCTAAGACTGTCGGGGTGGTTGCTCGTTTATCAAACTCTTTAATATCTTTGATTTTTGGAGAGATAAACGCGATAACAAGAAGGACTGCAGGAATGGCTATAAACGCTTGGATAATTGAAAAAGCTTCTTCAAAGACTGGTGTGCCAATGTCGAAATAGGTTTGAGCGTATGCTCCAAACCCAGCCAAGCCCATCAAACCAATAGCAGCGAACAAGAATGGATTCGAGATTTTATTTTTGAACACCACCGAAATGATTTCAGCAACAATACCAAGTAGTGGTAGGACCCATAAATAAATTTGTGGATGTGTAAAGGCCCAAGATAGTTGCTCCCAAATAACTTGTTCACTTCCAAAATTGACTGGTGCTCTACCCTTTAGATCTGCATAAATAAGTACTGTGTTTGCTGCAAGTACTGGCAAAGTAGCAAGCCACATAGTTCCCGCTACTAACACAGACCAACTAAATGCTGGAATTTCAAGCAAAGACATGCCTGGAACTCGACCTGCAACAATCGTCGTGAGAGCACTTATTGAGGCTCCACATAAGCCTATTACCGTTAAAAGTACACCCATAAGTGTTAAAGCAACAGACTGAGTCTCACTAGTTGCTTCTGGAGTGCCTACACCACCGTTTGCAAGAAAGCCAATAATGATAATTAATGCTCCAAATAGCCAGACCCAGAAACTAAATGCGCTAACTCTGGGAAAAACAAGTCGTGATGCACCCATTTGTCGAGGCACTATTGCTGTTGCTAACCCGATCATTAACGGGAGAACTGCGATTAGAACGAGTGCTACTCGATGAGCTGCCCAAAATTGAAATACTTCATCAGTAGTTGAAAAAATACTTCCAGAAGATAGATCTATACGCTCAAGGCTGACTAATAATCCTGCAACCGAACTGAACAATAAACCGATCAGTGCAGAAAATATCCAATAGCGCGAAAGGGTCCCTGAGTCGGTAGTTGTAACAATTCGTTCAACAACTGTGGATTCGTTCTTCATCGAAGGTTAATCACTCTGTAGGCCAAGACAATTTTCCCATAATTATTGTCAGTTCGTGAAACGATTCACGATCATCCAAGTTTGAGGTTAGACGAAATATGACCATTTCTGACACCAAACATCAACATAAATTAGTTGATATTTATTCGGGGTCGCGAACCGAACGTATTTCTTTAAAACAACGATAAAGCGCTGAGTGCATTGTTAGGTGCATCCTTTTCTAACAATCGGTTATTAGATGACAACATCCAGTGTCATAGCACCAAAAAGCAACGTGATATAAACAATAGAAAATGAGAAGAGACGCATAGCTGAACGTTCACTTAAGTCTCGTTTAACCGGCATCGTAAGAGCTGCAAACAAAGCTCCAAGCACAACTGCTGCAACAAGATAAAGAGTTCCCATATCTGCTACGAAAGCAAAAACGATCGTGAGTGCGATTTGTACAACTGTGTACAAAATAATTCGATCCGCAGTTGTGGAAAGACTTTCAACTGAAGGAAGCATCGGCACCGATGCATTTAAGTAATCATCTCGATACTTAATTGCAAGAGCCCAAGAATGTGGAGGTGTCCAAAAGAAGATGATTAAGAAAAGTATTAAAGGAGGCCAGTCCAGCGAGTTAGTGACAGCAGCCCAACCAACTAAAACAGGAACAGCTCCCGCTGCACCACCTATAACTATGTTCAAAGAAGAAGATCTTTTCAACCAAAGCGAATAAATGAATACATAAAACAAAGTGGCAGAAATCGCAAGTACGGCACTAAGAAAATTGACAAATTGCCATAACCAAATAAAAGCAATAACTTCTAAAACAAGGGCAAAAATTAAAGCACTTTTAGGCTCTATTAAACCTGTCACTAAAGGACGACTCTTCGTTCGTTCCATAAGTTGATCAATATCACGATCTATAAACATGTTGATGGCGTTTGCGCCGCCTGCCGCAAAAGCTCCGCCAACCACAGTTGCGATCATTAGCCATGCACCTGGCACTGCACCAGCAGCCACAAACATTGGCGGGACAGTGGTTATAAGAAGAAGTTCAATTATTCGAGGTTTAGTTAAAGCGATATACCCAACTATCTGCTCGCTCAAGAATGGTGATTTCTGACCTGACATCAACACCAGACTAGGAGAAACTATTCGCAGTAAGTGCCTCAGTGAACAAATTTAGCTAAGTAACCAATCTGCGGGGGTTGAACCTTCGGGGAATAACCGATTCTGAAAGCGCCTCATGCCAAGTAACCAGCGATCAACGTCATCGCCTTTGCGACGTACATACTCTTTTACATCTGTATGAGGAAGAACATGGAAACGTTCGTCTTCTAATGCTTCCACAACTACTTCGGCTAGTTCTTCAGCTGAAAGAACTCCATCCATTGATGCAACGCTTTCACCATCTTCAGAGAAAAGATGAGCCGAAGGACTATTTTCTTTAATATTTGTGGCTACCGCTTGTGGGCACAGCACTGAAACGCCAATGCCTTTGTCTCCATAAGTGATCTGGATCCATTCTGCAAGTGCAACCGCAGCATGCTTTGTCACCGAGTAGTGAAGCGAACCAATTTGAGTTAATAGACCTGCAGCAGAAGAGGTGTTGAGTAGCCAGCCGCCACCTTGATCGACCATATATGGAATTGCATGTCGAGCTGCATAAAGATGAGCCATAACATGAACATCAAACATTTTTCTCATCTCTAAATCGTCGTCTTCCAAACCACCTATGGTTACGTAGCCGGCATTTGATACGAAAAGATCAATGCTTCCATGATCTTGTACTGTCTTTTTCACAAGGTTCTTAATTGCTTCCTCATCTGAAACATCACAAACAGACGAATAACCCCCAATTGCTGAAGCCACTTGATTAGCTCTTTCTGCATCCAAATCTGCAACAACAACGGCTTTAGCGCCTTCTGAATAGAAACGTTGAGCAAGAGCTGCGCCAATTCCGCTAGCTCCACCTGTAATAACTGCAACTTTATTTTTTATATCCATATGTTGATCCTAGGAAAATGAACGCCTTCATGTCTGACTGGGGTCATAGGCTATGCAGAGTGGTAAGAAATCTTAAGCCAAGCACTTATCGAAAAATTTGCGCTGTCACTCTTTTTCTTTTGATTTCAATTGTTGTTACTGGTGGTGCTGTCCGTCTTACAAGCTCAGGATTAGGTTGCCCAGATTGGCCTACTTGTGAATACGACCAATTTTCTCCCGAGTCAGGGATTCATGGGTGGGTGGAATTTTTAAACAGATTAATTACGGGGCTCGTTTCTGTGGTTGTCATTCTCGCTGTCCTTGGATCGTTATTTAGAACACCGAGACGTAGCGACTTAATTAAATGGTCATGGGGTTTGGTTGCGGGGATAGTTGGGCAAATTGTTCTTGGCGGAATTGTTGTATTAAGCCATCTAAACCCATGGTTGGTTCTTGGGCATTTTGCGTTATCTATGATTCTGGTTTGGAATGCCGTAGTGCTGCATCATAAAGCAGATGACCCAGAGACTGCTCCAACGAGTAAGTATTCGCGTCAATTTGCAACTGTCTTAACGAGTTGGGCATTAGTAATGCTTACTTCTGGCATGTTGGTGACCGGATCTGGACCACACACTGGTAGCAGGGACGATCCTATTGAAAGACTTCCATTTGCTATACGTGAGATAGTTCGAGTTCATAGTTTAACCGTCATTATTTTCTTAGTTTTGTTGACAATTTTTTCTTTCCATATATTTAAAAACTCAAATAGCACCTCACTTCGATCCATAACGAAGACGCTTTGTCTGGTGGCTACCGCTCAAGCAGCGATCGGATGGGTTCAATATTTCACGGGGGTTCCTGAGTTGCTAGTTGGTTTCCATCTTGCAGGGGCGACTGGGTTATGGGCGACTTTAGTTAAATCTTGGCTTATTACTCATGGTGCAAACTAATGAATTCCTCCCCTCTTGAAATAAAAGAACCTGAGATTAAGGGAGTGAACGAAACTAAACAAAACCAACCGTGGATCGTAATAGTTTGGAATGACCCTATAAATCTGATGTCATACGTATCTTTTGTTTTCCAAAAACTTTTTGGATACAGCAAAGAGAAAGCTGACAAATTGATGCTTGAAGTCCATCAGCAAGGACGCGCTGTTGTTTCTTCAGGAAATCGTGAGCGAGCAGAATTTGACGTTTTTCGTCTACACAGTCACGGTCTGTGGGCAACAATGGAGCACGAAGGTTGATCATGAGCGAATTTGTTCATGCCTTTTTAGGCAAACCTGATTTAAATCAGATTGAAATCTGTCTAGATGCCGAAAGCAGAGAAATATTACTTGAGTTAGTGAACCAATTTCGTTCAACATTACTTGGTGATGCGGATCAATCTCTTGAAAGGCTTTACCCACCGGCTTATCCAGAAGATCCAAAATTAAATGCTGAATATGATGACCTTGTTCATGATGATTTACTTAGAGAAAAGTTGGAATCCATTGACGTTCTTGAGTCAACAATTTGGCTTGAATTCGTTGAATTAGAAGCCTTTTTTGCGTGGATGTCAATTATAAATAGTGTGCGTTTAGTGCTTGGTACACGGCTTAATGTTTCTGAAGAAGATGAGTTTGACTTTGAACAAATTGATGATCCCGAGCAGACACTTTTCGTTTGGTTAGCTATGTTGCTTGATGAAGCGGTGACGGCAAGTACTTTCTATTTAGAAAATTTTAATAAAACGTAAGTGCGCTCACGTTTCAGGAGGTGGGATGTATTTGATAACGTGATTTCGCCTTCACGTGGGTAGAGCCCCCATCGTCTAGTGGCCTAGGACGCCTGCCTTTCACGCAGGTAACACGGGTTCAAATCCCGTTGGGGGTGCGAATATATAGTGGTGTATGGTTTTAACCAGTCACCAGTTCTGGTCCTGTGGTGCAGTCTGGAGTGCACGCCGCCCTGTCAAGGCGGAGGTCGCGAGTTCAAATCTCGTCAGGACCGCAAACCATTGTTTATCTTTGGGTAGGCATTGGGGTCGGGTAGCTCAGTTGGCAGAGCGTCCGCCTGAAAAGCGGAAGGTCACCGGATCGACGCCGGTCCCGACCACCAAATACAATGACGTAACATTGGACCAATGAATTTTTATATGAGTCGTCATTGGTTATTAGATAAGTCATGAGAAGCAACGACCGAATACTCATATCCAAAGCGAACCTCCGCGACATCGGGGGAATTCAAGTTTGTGATGGAAACAAAGTTCAAAGCGGTCACATTTATAGATCTGGGCATCTATCTGATTTAACAGAATCAGATCTAGAGCTTTTGCGCAGTTTGCAATTAAAAACAATTATTGATTTACGACGGCCAAAAGAAACTCAAGAACGACCCCACCCTTTTCTCAAAGACTGTTCAATTAATGAGATTTCGGTTTCATCTTCAGATAACGAATTTGCCGTTGTTGCTGGATCTCTCAATAACCCTGATATTGCTAAACAGGCTTCTGGAATGATTGATAAATATTTTGGAGAAATAGTCACAGACCGGCTACATCTCTACCGTCCCGTGTTTGAATTAGCCGTGAACCCTAACAATTACCCTCTGCTTTTCAATTGCACAGCTGGAAAAGATCGGACTGGTTTTGTGGCATCAATTCTTCTCGGTCTTCTTGGAGTAAGTGAAGATGAAGTTATAGAAGATTTTTTACTTAGTAATGAAGTAAGGAAAAACCAGATTGAGTCGCATTTAGATTCTTATAGAAAGAGTTTGGCCGAACAGCAAGATTGTCTCGAATCTGAAATAGAAGATCACCTTCTCGATCCTTTACGTGCTCTGGTAATGACGAAGCCTTCATATATGCAGTCAGTTTTTTCAGCCATCAAGTCTGAATGGGGGTCGTGGGAAATTTTTCGAAAAGACGGTCTTAAAATTTCTGATAACGATTTTCATAATTTTCTAAATTTTATGGTTGAATAATCTTTAGTTGCTCTTTGCATTTATGAAGAAAATAGAGCAGTATCATCAAGGTACAACAGTGAGGTGAACTAATGAAAAACCACGAAAACATTTATATAAATGGGGCTTGGGTCCCTTCCGGAGGAGATGGCTCAATTGATGTCATGAACCCTTCAACTGAGGAAATTGTAGGATCTATACCTGACGGAGTCGCTTCTGACGTTGACGCAGCTGTTGAGTCTGCTTGTGCTGCTTTTCCTTCCTGGTCTGCTCTCAGTTTGGAAGAGCGTTTGTCTTATATTGAAGGGCTAGCAGGGCAACTAGGAGAACGCATGGAGGAAGTAGGCGAACTAATTTCTACCGAAATGGGAATGCCGCAACCTCTCGCCAACATGATTCAAGCTGGTTTGCCCGCAGGAACGACCGCTAGTGTGTTGCAAACGGCTCGTGATTTTGCTTTTGAAGAGCAAATGGGAAATACTCTGGTTACTCGTGAACCGATGGGTGTTGTTGGGTGTATTACACCTTGGAATTATCCGCTTCATCAAATTATGGCAAAAGTAGCTCCAGCTATGGCAGTGGGATGCACCGTAGTTTTAAAGCCAAGTGAAGTAGCTCCTTTGAATGCTTTCCTACTCGCTGAAATTATTGATGGCCTTAACTTCCCTCCAGGAGTTTTCAACCTTGTGTCAGGTGTAGGACCAGTAGTAGGTGAAGCGATTGCTGCTCACCCTGGTATTGACATGATCTCTTTTACAGGATCAACTCGTGCAGGAACTCGTGTTGCTGAAGTAGCTGCTCCAAACGTTACGCGTGTTCATCAAGAACTCGGCGGTAAATCAGCAAACATTATTCTTGACGATGCTGACTTTGCTTCAGCTATTCCAGGTGCGATTAACGCTTGCTTCCTTAACTCTGGTCAAACTTGCAGTGCTTTAACTCGTCTTCTCGTTCCAACAGATCGTATGGATGAAGCTGCTGCATTAGCTGGAGAAGCTGCTGCAGCAGCAGGAGCCAGACTTGGGCCACTTGTATCGCAAGCACAATGGGATCGAGTTCAGGGATACATCCAAAAAGGTATCGACGAAGGTGCCACATTAGTTACCGGAGGTACCGGGAAACCTGAAGGCCGTGAAGTTGGCTATCACGTGCAACCAACGGTGTTCGCTAACGTTGATAACTCAATGGCGATCGCTCAGGAAGAAATATTTGGACCTGTGCTGTCAGTGATCGGTTATACCGACGAAGAGGACGCTATAAGAATCGCCAACGACTCTGATTACGGCCTATCTGGTGGCGTCTGGAGTTCTGATACTGATCGAGCTCTTAAAGTTGCTAAACGAATGCAAACCGGAGAAGTAGATGTGAACGGGTCTTTCCTGAATACAAATGCTCCATTCGGAGGCTATAAAAAATCTGGTAACGGTCGAGAGTTAGGTCGCTTCGGAATGGAAGAATTTCTCGAAGCAAAACAAATAAACATGCCAGCCTAGGACGTTAATCCGGAACAGGTAGAAGCTTTATCATGAATATCAAATCATTATTCTTTGGAATAATCTTCGCAATCTCAGGTGCAATCATTTCTGGTGGGCTTGTAGGAGAGTGGTGGACATTTGCGGTACTTATTCCAGCAGGAGCAATAGCAGGCTGGAAAATAGGCGACCGCCTCTGAGAACAATTAGTAAAAGAGAATTAAGCGACAGTTCTTTCTGGGTTCTTCATCCGATCCCATAGAGGTGACCGGATTCGGTATTTACTAAAATCTGTGGTCGTCCAGTCCCATCAACATCGCCGATTGCAAGATCACCAAGTAACGCCTCCCATGAATTAGGCGCGAAGGTGGCATACCATGCGAGGTGACCACTTCCATCTTCACCCTCTCCTATCGCGTAGAGAACGTTGGCGTAGGTGAACAGGGCTTCATCTCGACCATCGCCGTCTAAGTCCACGGTTACGACATGGGTCGGTACCGTCCATGAACTGCACACTGGATTTAGATCCAAAGTCCACCGAAGATCGCCGGTGGAAGCCTCAAAGGCCTGGATTTCGCTGTCGTCTCCGTTGCAGTGACCGACGCTAACCAAGTCAAGGTCGCCATCACCGTCGATGTCACCGATGCCCTGCATCGTGCGCTTCGGGCTTCCAGAGAACATCTCGCTGTGCCAGATTGGGTCGCCACTAATCTCAAGCACAGCGATCGTGCTATCAATGCCGGCGAGGAGGATCTGTTCGGTTCCGTTTCCGAGGAAATCAGCGGCGACAGGGAGAGGGTGTTTTCTGAAGCCCTGATCAAATATCCCAGACAAGCCTGGGCCCCGACCTCTCCAACAACGAGTTGTCCACCGATTCAAGAGCATCGAGGCATCCGAGCCGTCGTACACCGCAAACAATCCTGAGTAGGTGTTAAGAATATCGTCGAGCCCGTCGCCATCCCAGTCAAAGATCGCCATGTGCGAACCGCTCGCACCTGTTTCATGAGGAACATTACATGAGAATAAACCACCGCTTTGTCGGTTCCAAAGGACATCTCCGGTACGCCCATCTAAGAGATAAAGTTGTTCAGAGTGCATTTTCGTCTTGCGGACAGCGACAAGGACGTCCTCACGATCGAGATCTCGGAAGTGTCCAGCAGTCCAGTGGGTGATTCCACTAGTACCAAAAATAGGTGGATCTCCTGGAACATCGAACTCTGTTTCCCAAATCGACTCCCCGCTGCCGTCCAGTGCTCTCAAGACAGCAAAGCCATTAGGTCTCTTATCAGCTACAAGTACAGCATGTTCGCCAGTTCCGTAAATGTCAGCGAGCGCAACAGAAGCGAATCCCCGACTATTCGAAATGATTGTGTGGTATCCGGAGACCATACCTCGGCCGGAAGTTGTCCAAGCGACACTGGCTAACCCTGACTCAGTGTCAACCTTGAGTGCTTGGATCGTCTCATTGACCCCTTGGGTCACTACGAATGGCCCACTGCCATCAAGGTCGCCGACCACAGTGCCTGTCAACAACGATTCCCTGGCGGCTAGATGTCCGTCTTTATGCTGGGTGCGGCCGCTGTAGGCGATCGTCGCTTCCAACCCGTCTGTAGTGACCGAGCGCCCGGGCCGGGAACTGGCCGCCCCGACAAGGAGACGAAGAGTCTCTGCACTCTGATCAATACCTCTGAGTTGCAGTAACGGCCCGGTTATGGACCCAATCTCTGAAACAATGCCACCGGTAGCCCGGTTGAAGTGGATCGTGACGTTGTCGTCTTCTTGCTCCTGAGACCTTGTCGCAAACATCAATCCATTTGATTGAGGGTCTTGGTGGAGAAAGATTGACTTTCGTTGCCATGCGGCACGACTGTTGGCGTGAAGAGGAAACTCGAGAATATCGAGACGCTCGAAGCCAGAACTGGTAGAGGACCACACTGACCGCGGCAAGTCTTGGGTTACATCGAGAATTTCCACGGGCCCATAATCAGGAACCGCTGAACCTTCGGTCACGGTCACAAACAATTCTGCTATGCCGTCGCCATCCAGATCGTCGAGTGCAGCTAGATGCCGGTTGACGAGATCGACGACGATCGTTCCAGTTAGCCCATCAAAGCCGACGATATGCCACTGGCCGTCGCCATGCTCGTTGAAGATCGACGTCACAATGTCGGGGGCGCCATCCCCATTTATGTCTGCTACCGGCGATACACCCGGCTCGTGAATCACGGTACCCTCGTAGATTCCTTTGGTGATCTGGTGATCCCAGAGTTCGACGAGCTCGCCGTCTCTCCACCCGAGTACGGAGACGAACATTTCAAAATCACCTAAAATCACAAACTCCGAACGGTCATCATCGCCCAGGTCGTATGCGCCAAAAAACCCGTACGCTCTGCCAGTGGTTGGGTCGTCCGAGTCATACTCATATTCTTCACTGTCGTTGATTTTGTAGTTACCAGTAGCCTCGAGAATACCGGTGGTGAGGTCAAGAATCTGAACGTCGTACCACGGCAAGACTGCGACCTCGGGTTCGCCATCTACGTCAAAGTCGCCGATGAGAGGCTGGCCGGCTATGGACATACTGTTGGTGAACCCACTGAACGGTTCGCTTGTCCATACGGTCTCCCATGCGTAATTAGACCGGTTTAGCAGATAGCAAGGAAGCGGATCGTCATCTCTGGCCCCGATATGGTACTGCCCTGTATCACAACTGATCATTTCGTATCCGGGCAGGTCAGGGAGCAGATCGCCGACCCGGTGAACTCCATAACCAGTGGGCTTTTCCTTATTCCACCCATCACCGTCGAGGTCAACCCACCGCTCCCCCTCCGTATATCTATCGAAAAGTTCCCAGCGGTCACCCAACTCCCCGGTGTCTGGAAGAGGTAAGGCTTTTGAAACCGATGAGTCAAATACCACCTCAAGTAATGACAACCGGGCGCCAAGGTCATGAGACCAGAGGACCTCGGGACAGGTCGTAGCACCAACTAGCCCCGACCGACCAGACAATGTCCGATCACCGCGGAACTGGAGCCAAGCACCTTCAGTACCTAATTGGGTAACTTCCATTGGATCCTCATTGAGATAGCACTTAATAAAGACCGTTGGGATCTCACCAAGGTTGAACGGTGCCGGTTCGACCGGTGTCGGTTCGACCAGTGGCGGTTCAACCGGTGTTGGTTCAACTGGTGTCGTGTCCACGGTGGTAGGAGCCACTGAGGAATCGGATGGCAGCGCCGTGTCAGTCTTCGCCTCTCCGCACGCAAACAGAAGGCCTCCAGCAATAACGACAGCCGCAACTCTCTTATTGGGCTGCAAGGCCTGCCTTAAATTCTCCATTTAAAACAGCTTGTCGAGTTTCCTCATCTAACTCATCAAGTACTTCAATGACCACTTCATTAATTTTTGCGGTGCAAGGGTAAAGGTGTGGATACAAACCAACGGGCGCTCCGGTATCTATCCCGACGTCAAATGTTTCTCCGCTCATTGAAAACATTACCGGCACAGTTTTCTCTACCCGTCCAGATGCTTGCTGATCGTTGTTTACTATGAGATGGAAAGTTCCTCCTGCTCCGAACCCGCCGTCATAATCAAAGAACACTCTTATTTCGTGTTGCCCTATTGGTAAAGGATCTTTTATTGACACAGTTGTGCGTTCATGTCCAAAAAGGTTGTAATGCCACGTAGGTCGTCCCTCATCTAAATAAAGAGTCCAACCATTTAAATTGCCGCCCTGACAAACAATGACGCCTTCTGAAATAGGGTTATCGATTTCTATTTGTGCTGTTAATTGAAATGAATGGTTCTTTATATTGAGAACACTTCGCTCTGGCATTCGAACATGATCGGTTGTGTAAGTCACTTTCCGAACACCTTGAAGCGGTGAAGGTGGGCGTGTTTTTCGGGTTAAACGATCCCCTGGGTCTCGCAGAGGGTAAACATTATTTCTTTTAGCCTCCTCATCAAATAACTTTTGTAGTTCAGCTAATTTTTCCGGTAATTCTTCCGATAAATCATTGCTTTGGGAAAAATCGGTTCGAATATCATAAAGTTCCCATTTTTCTTGTGGCCCATCAAAAGGTCTGCTTTCCATCCTTATCCATGGCACCCGACCATGAAAACAAGACGCCATAAAACCGTCATGGTAAATGCCACGGTTTCCAAGTATTTCGAAATATTGAGTTTTATGAGTGCTCTCAGTTTCAGAAGAGTCAAATGTGTACCCCATTGATGTTCCATCAATTGGCATCTGAGTAACCCCATCAACCTTTTCAGGTGCTTCTATGCCAGCAGCTTCAAGAATGGTCGGGGCTAAATCAATCACGTGATGGAATTGGCTGCGAAGACCACCTTGGTCTTTAATACGTTTTGGCCAAGACACTGCCATCCCATTTCTAGTTCCACCGAAATGCGATGCAACTTGTTTCATCCACTGGAACGGAGCGTCTTGCGCCCACGCCCAACCTACGTTGTAATGGCATTCACTTGCTGCAGTTCCAAAATCGTCCATGTGCTCTAAAAGCCATTCTGGATCTTCATGCACACCATTTTGGAAAGAA
Source organism: uncultured Actinomycetes bacterium (assembly GCA_913052525.1). Taxonomy (GTDB): domain Bacteria; phylum Actinomycetota; class Acidimicrobiia; order Acidimicrobiales; family MedAcidi-G1; genus MedAcidi-G2B. Next base: position 2,058 of record CAJXEU010000007.1, on the reverse strand, counting down.
GGAGCAGACCAGGCTCCATGGATTGTTCCTTCTGCAGAAGCGCCATTATCTCCAGTCACATAAATAAAAAGAGTGTTATCCCACTCCCCTATTTCTTGAAGGCTGGTAACAATTTTTCCTACTTGTTCATCTGTGTGATGAAGAAACGAAGCAAAAATTTCCATCAGTCGGCTAGCTACTGGCTTATACCGGTCGGGATATTCATCCCAACTAGGTATTTCGTCTGGCCTTGGTGTGTTAATCGTTTCTTCTGGAATGATTCCCATTGCGAGTTGACGTTCATAAATTTCTTCTCTTAATACATCCCAGCCTTGATCAAATTGCCCTTTAAAGTCGTCAAGTCGATTTTTAGGAACTTGTAACGGAGTGTGTACAGCTCCTGGAGCGAAGTAGCAAAGAAAAGGACGATCAGGTCTATGGGCTTTTGCCTGTTTTATCCATTTAGTGGCTTGTTCAGCAAGATCTTCAGTTAAGTGGTAATCGTCACGACCGACATAAGGTTCGATAGGTGTCGTTTGGTCGTAAAGAGCAGGTTCGAACTGTGAAGTTTCTGCTCCAGGAAATCCATAAAATTTTTCAAAACCTAACCCTGTTGGCCAATGGTCAAAAGGACCTGAAGGGCCTATTTCCCAAACCGGAGTGATATGGCCTTTACCGAACATTCCTGTTGCGTATCCATTTGTTCTTAGTATTTCTGCGATGGTGGCTGCTTCATCAGGTATCACTGAGTCATAACCTGGAAAAGAAGTTGCTGTTTCAGTTATAGAGCCCATGTGTACTGCATGATGATTTCTCCCAGTCAACAAAGCAGCACGTGTTGGTGCGCAAAGTGCGGTGGTATGAAATTGGTTGTACCGAAGTCCTTGTTCAGCGATGAGATCACATGTGGGAGTTGGGATTGGCCCGCCAAAAGTCCCGAAAGAACCAAAGCCGACATCGTCTAGAAGAACCACAACAACATTTGGAGCATCTTCCGGCCCAGAGGGAATAGTTAATGGTTCTCCAGTTGAGTCTTTAAATAACCGTTTTATATCTTGAGCCATAATTTAAATGATTTCAGTTTTATGTAAGTAGATGGTTATAGATAAAGTACCACTGTGGTATCAGAGTCGGAATTTAGAGAAGAAGTTCTTTCGTTTTTTCAACGTGTCCCTCAACTTCTAGAAGGAATAGAAGACCCTTTTGAGAGAGAGCGTACCTTTCTAGCTGCAAGTTATGACTCAAACTTAGGAGCTCTTAACTACCCGGTGGAAGATGGTGGAAGAGGACTTGGACAGTCTTTTATTGATATCTTTCGCCAAGAGTTACGGAATCAAAATTCCTTTTCAGTTGGAAATGGACTCGGTATCGGTATTGACATGTGTTTGCCAACGATCCGCGATCATGGAAGTGAAGAGATTCGAAAGCGTTTCTTAAAACCCGGATTGTGTGGTGAAGAAATATGGTGTCAGCTCTATTCTGAACCAGGCGCAGGGTCAGATCTTGCAGGCTTAACTACTCGAGCAGAACTTGACGGTGATGAATGGGTAGTTTCAGGGCAGAAAGTCTGGACTTCTGGTGCCTCTGTAGCAGATTTGGGAATTCTTCTTGCACGTACAAATTGGGATGTTCCTAAGCATCAAGGAATTTCCATGCTGGTTCTTCCCATGAATCAAGATGGTGTTGAAGTTAGGCCTCTAAAGCAAATGACTGGAACCGCGAGCTTTAACGAGGTGTTTATGGATAATGCAAAAATTCCGGCTAGTTGGGTTGTTGGGACTCAAGGTAATGGTTGGAGAATGGCAGTCGCTCTTCTATCTCATGAACGCTCGTCTTTAGGTTCTGGGGGCGGCAGACAACCTCTTTCAACTACCGATTTGATTGATTTAGCGCAACAATCTAAAGCCCATACTGATCCTTTGACTAGACAACTTCTTGCCGATCTTTTTTCTGGGAATCAGATCATTAAATGGCTGAGTTTACGGGCGGGTATACATCCTTCAATTGGGAAACTTTGGAGAACCAAGCAAGGTCAGGCTGCCTCTCATGTTGCTACCAAATTAGCTTTTCCTGGTGGTG